>JAEOTY010000217.1 GCA_016839625.1 Candidatus Hodarchaeota archaeon | reverse complement strand
ATAGAACTAACATCAAATTTAGGAAGCCTACGTTTGCTCTCAGCTTATGAACTATACGTCCTTCTTTCGATTGCCTTGATTTAACGATTCGATCACAAACCATAGAAAAAGGAGGAAGAATGGGAGTCCAAGAAAGATAATAAATTGAATTTCACCCTCAAAATCAACATCAGTACAAGGATCCGCGTTCCAGATAGAAGACATGAGACAATCCAGAAAATCAGGAAAGAACGCTATCCGAAGCAACCATGTTCCCCACAGGATAAAGATTGCACAAACTGCAATGATAGTAAAAGCCTTAGGAGCATTTGGATACCTCCAATGGGATCTTGCATGGTGTATTAAGCCTATTATTCCAAATAATCCCAGAAAAATGTATTCAGGAACCATAAATCCAAAGAGAGTGCCGATGTAAAATGCTGGCTCTCTTCCTTCAAAATGAAATGCTGCTACTGGAACAACCAAAATGAAAATCATTAATGAAAATACAAGATCAATTAATCGATTTTGTACCCATACATTATCAGATAGGCGTTCCTTCACATCCTCACCATCTTGAGGTTGTGTTAACTCCAAGGGGACATTAATTTTCACTATAGTAATGCCTGTTTTTAATTTTCTTGAAAGTGAAGTATAATATTCCAATTAAGATGAAAGGAGTAGTAAAGGCAACAGCATTAAGAAGTAATGGATTTTGTAAGAGAGGTTTGGTTTTACTCCAATGGATCATAATTCTGTCAAAGCTAGGTCTCCAATCTTGATAGTCTAAAGTAGCAATATAATAATAGCTCTCTTCTCTCACTGTCATTGGTTCGAGATAAGATGGTGGATTGTAACCATTACAGATCTCCTTTGGTATCCAAAACTCGAAGTGAGCATACTCAATTGGGTGATTCCAAGCTCTTGCAGTTCCTACAATGTATTGGAAAGAATAATGAATCTTATCATTATCCGTAGAGTCAGATACCTGATAGTCTCTAGTATATTGAACATGAATATTCTTTTCCTCATTTGCAGTGAATGACAGATCAAATGAAATAGCTAGAAAATTCGAGTAAGACTCGCCATAATCATCTAAATCAAGGGTTGGATTTGTCCATGAATAATCAAGTTCATTTTCATTTACCAATAGATTAATGATGTCTGGTTCAGTATAGTCCTCATAACAGACAAAAGGAAGGAGAATACTTATCTCGGTCTCACTTGATAATTCATTTTTAAAAGAATATTGAGCATCAAAAGCAACTTTTTCTCCAAATGTCACGTTAATGATTTCTTGTTTAAAATACACTGAATTATTATAATTATCGGGAAAGGGAGATGTTTCATAGTTATTATCCGTTGGAATAGGATTACCTGTAACACTATTAAACTTTATGGGTAGAATGGTAACAATTAACAAGCCTAAAATAATTATATCTGTTCGTTTTTTCATGACTTCGGTAGTTATTGGATTCTATTGTTATTAAAACTTACTATCTATGCTATGAATTCATACAAATTTCTAAAAATTTTCTCAGTAGAAGTATTTTCCTTCTTTCATTTTTACTTCAAATGGATTAATTTCGGTTATCCTAATACTCTTTTTGCTCCAGGAATGCGTCTAAGTACGAAATGACTTATCACGAAACATAAAGCTAAAGTTACGCTTAACACACAGATGAATTTGACAAGAGGGTGCAGAATTATCCCTACCACTGATACATAAGTGGTTTTAATTATAAAATCTAATGGTTCAGTGCAAATTTCTAAGTTTCTTCAAAATTATTTAGAGCAAATGAGGGTGTTTTGATATCTTTTATTATCAAGAAATGATTTTTTCGTTTAGACAATCTTAAATCAGACATGATAAAGTAGTTATCAATAGGTGAAAATTGGATTGTTAAAGAATAAAAAACCGTTTATATCTCTTGTTATCATGACTCCTCTCATTTTCAGCCTTTTCTTTAGTTCAACCAGTATTATTGCCATTTCATTAGATGATAATGGCGAAGATGGTCCCAAAATGAAACGTGATGGAAATCGAGTAATATTATCTTCAGATAATTTTAATATTGAAGTTAATGCCAAAGGTACAGTTCCATTTTATCATTTTAACACATCCATGGATACAGCTAAGTTCTTCCTGAAATTTAATCAAATTGTTCAATTTAATGATACTGACAATAACAGTAAGTATGATTCAAACGAGGCTATTGGAACTCCATTATCATTAGCAAGTGTTGATTGGGATTTCGAAAATACCACAGAATCAGATGCCAGTGTAGAATTTGCATTTCGATCAAGCAATATCCAAAAACAAGATTATCAAAATACTGAAATTGCTTTGATCAATCATTTCACGGGTGAACACCCTTCAGTTAAGTTTGATATTTTCGTTTCGAATTGGCCTTTTGAATCTGAAGCTACAGGTTTAGTCCTGGAATTTTCCTTGACATGGTCACGTTCAGGTGGAAATGGTAACAACAATGAGACACAAGGATCAATGAAACTAAACAAAGAATCCAATGATACGACTATATTATTAAAAAACGATGATAATATTACCCTTGCCTACTTTGAGTCTATTAATGACATTGTTGCTGATGGTATATCTCAAGAAGATGCAGCAACACTATATGACGATGCTCCTGCTAAAGCGTCAAAAATGACTGTCTTCATCGTCTACCCAAGATTCGAAAATAATCTAACTCACGATCCAGCATTTGCTTCAACACAAACAGCAGTTGAAAGTACAGGCACCCCTTCAGGGGGTATAGATGGATTTTTGGCTATTTCTTCAGCTCTAACTCTAGCATTTGCCGCAGTGGTAATCCGTAATCTTCGTCGAAGATAAGGATATAAAAACACGTTGAAGGGGGATTCTCATCTTTTTTTGCTACTATAAGCAGCCACTCGCTTTTTAAGAACTAGAAATTACTTTTTATTATAATTTTTTAAAATTTTGCAGAGTGTGTCTGAATTTAAGGTTGGAAAATTCTCATTAATGAATTCTAATATGTTTGAATAGCCAATTTCTAGGAATAATTTTCTAAAATCAAGCTGTTGTAATATTTGTTTGGTTACTGGTCGTTTGGCATCCCAAAAAATGAAAGAGGAGTAAAAATCTTCTGCTATTGGATGTTTTAGTATAGTATGGAGTATTATTGCTTCTTCATAAGAATCTGAAGGAATAAAATAGCATGTATCATCGAATACGACGGGTTTATTACGGAAAGGACTTATCAATCTAAACTCTAAGTTCTTATAGAACCCTGAAATGGCTATTTTCCATGGAGAAAAAGAATAACTTCCGACTCCGAAGATTGAGAACTGAGGACGATTATTGTACACCGAGCTCCCTCTTTTTTTAAATGATTCAATATGTATTTCAAGATATTTCCAAGTTAAAGGAGCATTCTTTTGTATGGATGTGGTATCTTCCCCAATGTACTTTTGTGTAACAATCATCCATCTATTGCTATCTTCGATGCGATTGTTAGCCAAATCTGAGCTTTTAAGCATAGGATAAAGGTAATCATTTTCGATAGAAACAACCTCTCCAAATCCATTATAATAATGATTGTCTTTCTTTCTAAGTTCCATGACTTTAGCACAATCATGTTTAATGCCTGACCGCCAAATGTAAGGATCAATTCCTTGCAAATGTTTCCATCTTTGATAGTTTGATAAGTTTGCGATCATTTTTTCATCTACATAACCAATTTCTTGGATTAGATCGATTGAATCAAAATTTTGATAGACCTGACACTTAAAATTGTAGGAATCAGGTTTTAGGCTACATAAAAATAGACAAGACTCTACTGAGGCATTGAAGTATTCTTTAGCATCAATAAGAAATAATTTTATAGAGGAAATTGTAATCTTCTCTTTTTTAGCATACATTATTACCTTCCGTGCTACACTAACCTTACAAAGCATTGCAAGAGTGCTTGAATGTCCTGTTAAAGCCTTTAGAAGTTCTATCATCATCCATTCAGAGATATCAAAATTGCTTTTACCAGTTTTAGTATCTAAACCTTGATAGTCATAAATATTATGCTTTTCTGGGACATTAAACCCACCTATCATCCCAATTTCTGAAGATGTGACCCATGGAGGGTTTCCAAGCACCAAAATAGGTTGATCAAGTCCATTCATAACTTCAATCCAATCTGTCTTAAAAAAGTCCGCATGACGTAATTCTACTCTACTTTCTAATTTGTCTCTTACTAATTCTTCTGATAACTTTTCTAGATAACTAGAATTAATATCAAATCCAATAACGTTGGCTTCTGGGAATGTTTTTAGAGAAACCTTGATGAACGACCCTGTGCCACATGTAGGTTCGATGATTGAAGCTGGGGAAATCTCATTCTGTTTCAAATGATTAGCAACTTTACTTGCCAGCTCATAAGGGGTTTGAAAATCACCAAATTCTGTTATTCTTTGACTTTTTCTTTTCCTCACTTCTATCATCTAAAAATTTCTAATCCAAGATTATTCCACAAATCTCACATGAGCAAACTTAGCCAATTTAAATTGATCACATAAATTCATCATCAACGAGTTTTAAAAAATTCTTCAATCTGCTTTGCATGACCCCCCTCATGCCCTTCCCCTTGATATCTGTAACCAAATAGAGACTTAATTGAGACTGATCCTCCACCAGGCCAAGTAAAATCCGTTTGATAATTCCATTCTGAGCTAGTAATTATTTTAATTCTGTGAATCAGTCGGTTAAATGAGACCTGCCATTCTTCTACAATTTGATTAATGGACCAGTTTTTCCTAATTTCAATTTCCTTTTCATTGAATTTATCTTCAATTTCATCAATATACCACGGTTTTTCATTATTCAAGACTATATCTATGGCTTTGTGGATTTCTTTATTCCAGGCAGAGATATGTGCTATAATGTCTTTGGTTGTCCATGTTCCTAAAATAGCATGGTCAGT
>JAEOTY010000002.1 GCA_016839625.1 Candidatus Hodarchaeota archaeon | reverse complement strand
CTATCTGCTGATCGAACAGTACTTAAGCGATGAGCGATTATGATAGCAGTCCGATTTTCGATGATATGATGCATGCTTTGTTGTATCACTAATTCAGTATGAGCATCAATGGATGATGTTGCCTCATCCAGCAAAAGTATCCGGGGATTTGAAAGGATAGCCCTCGCAAAACAAAGTAATTGACGTTCACCCATAGACAAGCGCGCTCCTCGCTCTCCTACTTGAGAATCTAATCCTTTACTCATCACAAAGTCAAAAGCACCAACTCTTAGAAGTACTTGTTCGATCTCTTCATCAGATGCATCAGGTTTTCCATAGAGAAGGTTTTGACGAATAGTTCCTGAAAAAAGAAAGGAATCTTGCGGGATAATTGAAATCCACTGACGATAATTATTCAACTCAATATCTCGTATGTCATTTCCATCAAGAAGGATTTTTCCATCCTGAAAATCATAAAAACGGCAAAGAAGGTTTGTTATAGTAGTCTTTCCTGCACCTGTATGTCCTACCAAAGCAATCGCTGAATTAGGCGGGATATTCAAGTTGAAGTCTACAATGACAGGTTTGGTTTTATCGTTATAAGCAAAAGTCAAATCTCTAAATTCGATAGCACCTTCCACTGTATTTAATTTTTTGTGATTTCGGGGAATGACGCTTGGTTTTCTATCTAAAATATCAAATATCCTTTCAGTAGCAGCCATAGAGCTTAATAAATTGTTGTAAAAGTTTGATAAAGTCATTATTGGCTGAGAAATTCTCCCCAAGTACGAAAGAAATGCAACTAGCACACCTACAGTCATTGTTTCAGTCCCAATTGAAACTCCGCCAATAGTTAAGACTAACGCTGTACCAAGAGCCAGTATCATATCCATGACTGGAAACATCACTGCAAACAAGATCAACGCTTTGATCCGTGCTTGATAATTCTCTAGATTTAAAATATCAAATTCATTCGTCATAAAATCTTCAGCCGCAAAAGCTTTTGATACTTCTATCCCTGAAATAGCTTCTTGATAATATCCCGTCACCTTTGCGAGTGTTCGACGTGTCTTTTGCCAAGCAGATCTTGCCCTAATCCTGAAATAGACAGTAAAAACTGCTAAAATTGGGAAAATAATCAAAATGGCTAATGTCAATCGAACATCCAAATAAACAAGGATGAAAAACAGCATACTCAGGAACATAATATTAACTAAAGCATCAATAATGCCCGTTGATAATAGATTAAGCAGACGTTCGACATCATTAGTAATTCTAGAAACGATCCTACCAGTGGCTTCTCTATCATAAAAATCCATACTTAAATCCTGAAGTTGATAGAAAGCTTCTTGTCTGATTAGTGTTATAATCCGTATTCCAGTAATAGTTGTAAAATAGCTAGCAATAACATTCAGTAAGAAAGACACAACTGATGTAATAAAGTAGACCAGAGAAATAAATCCCAATCCATTAATATTTCTAGGGATAATATAGTCGTCTATAGCAACTGCTAAAATCAATGGCTGAACAAGAGAAAGAATTGTCGATAGAAACATCGCCAGCAAGGCTGTAGAGAAGACTATCCAATGGGGTTTAGTATAACTAATCAACCTCTTAAACAATTCCCAATCAGAATACTCACGGGCAAGCTTGTCTCTCCGATCTTCTGTTTCACTCATTATGTATTACCTCCTCTTTTGAATGATTTTTTCTAGTGCAAGTTTAATGTCAACCATTCCTGTTTCTTGAGTTTTCCAAAGAAGAGGATAAATCTGCCCATTTTTCAGGAGTTCCTCATGTGAACCTTGCTCTATAATCTGGCCTCGATTTAGAATTATTATTCGATCTACTATCTTTAATGTACTCAATCTTTGAGTTATAAAAATCACCGTTTGTACGCGTGGTGATCTATCTAGGAATTCTTCAAATGCCTCCTGAAATTTAGCTTCTGTGGAAATATCTAGAGACGATGTGGCATCATCTAGAATCATAATGGGACGCTCTTTCAACAGCATTCTCGCAATAGCTACCCGTTGTTTCTGACCTCCTGACAAAGTTACCCCACGCTCACCAATAAGAGTGTTAACACCCTCGGGTAGACTTTTCACAAAATCATTGAGTTGGGCAACTCTGATAACTTCATCTAATTTGTCTGAGGTTACCTCTGGAACACCAAAGGCTATATTCTCCGCAATTGTTCGTCCAAACAAAAATGGTTCTTGATGTACAAAACCGATTTTTTCTCGCCATGACCTAATTTTAAGCTCAGTTAAATCATATGTATTCTGATCAGTCTTTATCAAGATTCTACCATTTGTAGGATCGTAGAACCTCGGAAAGAGTGATATAATAGTACTCTTTCCTGATCCTGTTGGCCCAAGAATCGCAACCTTCTCTCCAGGATTTATTTTCATGGAAATGCCTGATAGTGCGTTCCTATTATCATAAGCAAATGAAACTTTAACAAAAATGATTGTTGGAGTAATATTTTCTGGTAATAGTTCAGCAGCAGGTAATTCTGGTAGTTGAGTTGGAGATTCAATCAATGTGAATACTCTCTCTCCAGCAGCACTTACACGCTGGTACATAATTAATGAAAAAGCTAAAAACCTTGTAGGCATCGCGAGCATTGTAAAATAGGTAAATAATGTGATTAAAAATCCAGGACTTATATCTCCTTGAATTACTTGGAAACCGCCAGCATAAATTAGGATTGTTATAAGGAGACTGACAACAAGCATTATCATAGGTAGAAAAATTGATCTTATTTTAAACGCGTAAGCCCGTAAACTAAAATATGCAAAATTTTCCTTATTAAACTTCTCTTTCTCCCTTTTTTCAGCATTGAAGGCCTTAACGATCTGCATACCAGAAATATTCTCTTGGATTACTGTGGTTAATTGTCCATATTGATTTCTAATTTTAAAAAACAGGGGGCCGAGTTTTGTTGATACAAAATATGATAGGATAAATAAAGAAGGGGTGACAATTCCTATCAATATAAAAAGACGAATGTCAATCAAGAACAAGACAAGGTATATCCCTGCGTATGTTAAAGAAGCTTGAAGAAGAATTCGTTCTCCCCACACCAAGAACTCACCGATTGGTTCCAAATCTGTTGTAGCACGAGCCATGAGATCCCCAGTATGATGGGTGTCAAAAAAAGCTAGACTAGAGTTTTCATATTTCTCAAATAGGTCTTTTCGGATATCAAAGATAATTCCCTCACCCTGGAGATACCCAATCCATCTAGCAAGAAAATACGTTATACCACGGACAATACTAGCAATTACGATGAGTACAACGCCTGTTAGTACGATTGCTATTTCAAATCGTTCCTCTGCTAATGATAAAAGAATCTGATCTATTGTTGTACCAAGAAGGAGTGGAATACTAAGTTCGGCAATTTGTGCAATGATAATAAAAATTAAGACTTCTAGAGCTAGTCTTTTTCGTTGCATTACATAATGAAATAAATGTTTTAATACATGCAACGAGTATCCTCACTATTTTCCTTTGTAACAAATTAAATTGGGATTGTTTCCCAAAAAAATTGATGTTGAATCTATTTCGGACTAATGAACCTTTGATTATAATTTTTAAGTTATAACAAAAAAACATCCACTTAAAGGAGGGAAATACCATAAATTACGATTGCTCCTATAATGAAAGCCACCAAATTTTGGATATTGTTCTTCTCATGGGTTTCTGGAATCAGATCAGAAGCAGCAACATAGATAAAAGTACCTGCAGCCAACGCTAATAATATTCCGATCATTGTTTCACTTAAGTAACCAATAAAGAATATTGAGAACAGTGCACCAGCAGGAGTCGCGAGTGCAACAATAATGGAGAGAATGTATGATTTATCTGGCATTGATCTGTTGATGAGAGCAAAAGAGGTGACTCCTTCGGGTACTTCATGAAGAATCACGGCCATTGCAGCTAAAAATCCTATTTCAGGACTAATCTCAAAACCCACACCAATAATTATGCCATCTATAACGGAATGAAATGCTAAACCAGAAAATGCCATCAATCCTAAGCGAGAAGCAAAGTGAGGTGATGTTGACTCATCTTCATCTAAGCAATAATGAATTTCACTTCCCGAATGGATTACTACGAAGTTTTCTAATAAATAAAAAGAAAAAAATCCAAGGAAAATTCCGGGGTAGGATGCTAAATCAGAGAGTTCAATTGCTTCTGGCAATAGATGAAAGAAAACTAAAGCCAAAATTAACCCAGCAGTAAATGAGTTCACATAATGAGCGTTATGGAGTGCCCATTCCTGTTTTCTTCTCATTACATAAATGCCTGAAAGAGTTGCTAGGCCTGCTATAACCCCATAGAAGATGATTGAGATTTCTAGTTCGGACAATTTAGAAACTCCTTATTGCTTACTTTTCATTTAGATATAGTTCATTCATGAAATTCTTTATTGATCTCTCTAATGTTTAAGATTTATGCACTTCTTCCATGTTTTCCTCTAAGTAGCCTAGAATATCACTTTTAAGGTCAAAAATGGCGTAGGGGTTCTCAACAATAAGATTAAGTTGATATGTGCCACGCACACTTATAAACCAAGTAATTTCATCAGATGTTTGAGAGCTAAATTTTTGAACAGCTTTATCTAGAACTTCTTTTGTGAGAGGAAGGAGATATTTATCTGGATTTACACTATATATAAGAGGATAAAGGTAAAATTCTTTGGTTTTATCGGCAAATTTTGTCCTAAATCCATGAAGCACGTCCACGACATCATCCAAGCTGTCAACTTTATCCTCTTCATGGTTTCTCAATTTAATCTTTCCTTTATCAATAGTTTCTTGAGGAATCATTATGCTAGTATTATGAATTGTTGTACCCAGTAATTTCTGATTAGTCACACTGGCATGAATCCCTTGAGGAGTCAGAATTTTAGTATAATTGATAGAAATTTCTTCAACAATTCCTTCTATTTTCAAATCTGGGAGCATTATATAGTTTCCAACGCTAAATGGATTAGTCACAAGAATATACAAACCACTAAGAAAATTACCAAGAGTAGTTGATGAGGCAAAACCAATCGCGGTTCCTAACAGAGCTGACGCACCAATAAAGAGTTCTGGTCCAGCAATCCAAAAAATTCCCAATAATAAAATTGTTGCACGACCCAGCGTCCTTAACGCGTTGTGTTGTGCTGGAGAGATATTATCTTGAATCCTTTTTAATAGAAAACCCCAAATAATCCACATAAAGATAACAATTAACACTATAACCATAATATCAATTATAACTTTCGTCCATCCAACATACCATTGGTTCCAAGAATCTTCGAGAGTTTTCCAAAAATCCTGCATAAGTACCATAATTATCATCTTTTTCTGTTCAGTAACCAGCCACAAATGGATTTTAATATATAAGCTCCTCTTTCCCAAACAGTAATAGAAGTGATTGGTCTTCTAAAATCCTCTGTAAATTTAATTTCTGCATTAGAAAAAAAATCTATTTTTTTAATTCTAG
>JAEOTY010000024.1 GCA_016839625.1 Candidatus Hodarchaeota archaeon | reverse complement strand
TGTCTCAATTCTTTTCCTCTGAGGAAAAGTCTCAAGTCTCTACCAAAAGTCAAGAACCAGTTTCTGCTAAGACATTGTATGTTACTGGAAAGGTTGAGGGAAAGTCTAAAAAAGAAATTGAAAGATTTATTGCAGAACACGGTTATGAATGGGCACCACTTACTAAGAAACTTGATCTACTAGTAGTAGGGGAGAAACCAGGACTAAAAAAGATTGAAAAAGCAAGAAAGTATGGCCTTACTATTATACCGTGGGACGAGTTTGAGAAAAAACTGGTGTAAAACTTTATTTTGTAATTATATTTTATTATTGACACCTACATCTTCTTTCAAAAGAATCTATCTTGATTTTTTCTATCTAAACAGATAATTTTAATAAGTAATGTGACTACCAATCCAATATCTACTAAATAAGTCTAGTTAATGTGAACTATCATGTATGAATCAGAATCAGATGATGATCTACGTACAATTAGAGCGCTGCCTCTTTGGCAAGCTTTTCTGGCTGCAGTTATTGCACCTATCATCATTGCTCTAGTTTTTGCAATTCTAGGTGCACAAAAGAATGCTTTACTTCTCCAATTAGAATTGATTCTTGTAGCAATTGCTTTTTGTCTTACAGGAATTTTAGGACGTTCGAAACTGTTAGGATTTCTTAGCATATTTGCAGCACCAATCTCTTGGGTTGTCTTATTTTTCCTATCCTCCTTCACTAATGGGTGGTTTGTAAATCCATATGGTTTACTTTCAGAACTGGCAGGACCATTGACATCTATAGCTAAAAGTGGACTTATCCCACCAGAATATACTGCTATGGTTGATTTGATTATTCAAATAGCGATTATTGCAGATTTAGTTATTGTGGAGTTCTTGGCTCTATTTTTAGGATTCTTCCTTTCCGCATTAGCAACAGGTATTTGGACAA
The DNA here is from genome assembly GCA_016839625.1 of Candidatus Hodarchaeota archaeon. Classification (GTDB taxonomy): domain Archaea; phylum Asgardarchaeota; class Heimdallarchaeia; order Hodarchaeales; family Hodarchaeaceae; genus Hodarchaeum. The sequence continues at coordinate 6,712 of JAEOTY010000024.1, read as the reverse complement.
AAAAGGGTGAATTATCCATTTTCTCGGTCATTATGAAACCTATAGCTGCAATATTCATTATTTTAATCCTTATTACTGTACCATTAGTGTATCATGAAGTTGCAACTTTTGCTGACGGTGGTATCTCCTTAGTAGCAGGTGGAGCAGAATTCATGAGTGTTTTCGGTGCAGATCTTAGTGGTGGAGGTGGAGCTCAGACTTCAGGTTTACCAATCGATTTGAGCAATCCTGAAGTGATTGAGAATCTGACTAAGGCTTGTGAGCGTGCTGCTACATGGTTCGAACGTTCAGCATACAAGTTTGACCATGTCCAAGGGAATTTCTATACCGCGGTACTTTTAGGGATTCTCCCCCCAGAGATGGGAGGTATGAATACAGAAAAACTTCCGCTGCTGCTGGATATCTCAGAAATCTTAGCAAATGTTTCATTAGCACTTCCCTCCCTGTTACTAGGGTACAATAGTCTAGTTGATGGATTTAATCGTACTTTCTCAGTCTTGGCCACAACTGATATTGGTGGTGGATTTGGTGGTTCCGTTCAAGCCACATATAATCCTGATTTCAATACTGGTTTAGGAAATATTTCTACCGCTATAAATTACTTTAGTGAATCAAAACCAGGTGTTCTCGGCGCATTAGGTAAAGCGAAGACTATTGTCACAGATGTGATCATAGATGAAACAGGTGACCTTGGCTTCGTCGTGCAAATTGTGGATCAAGCTGATGCTGGATATAGCATTATCCTTGAAGTAGCTACTGGTGCAATCGACTTCCTTAATGCTACCTACAAAACAACGCTCGCAGTAGAAGAATTGGGTGATAACAACTTTGTCGGCGCCCACACCTGGTTAGCAAACGCTGCCAATGATTTGACCGAAGCAAATACGACACTTCAGGCAATTAATACTTCGGAACTTGGTGGTACTGATGCAGTGTTACCTTTCTGGGGAACAGTAGAGATTATTACGGACATGACAGAGCTTCTAGCGTATTTTGCAAGTGCAGCAGCCAATGGAACCGAGTGTTATACGAAAATTGAAAGTGTACTCACTACGATTGATACTATTCAATTTAATGGAAGTGATCTTGATTCAATCAATGCAGGATTAGCACCACTTTCAGCGAATGTAAGTGAAGCATCTAATATCTTTAGTGGCCCAAATGGTGCAGAAGATAACATGGGTAATGCAACAGCTTTGAGTACCGAATTTTCAACAAAGAGCTATGGAGATATGATTGACGGGTCACTTAAACCCATGTTAACTGAACTCAGCAACATGCTTGACCAATTTGATACAAATATTACAGAGATAGGACATCTTCTAATAGGTTTAGAAGGTACAGTCAACGCTGTTGATTCTTTCACAAAAGGATTCGAGAACTTCAATAATTCATATACGCAAGCTTATAGCGGTGCAGCTGACGCTGAAGCGTTTCTAACTGCTTTATTTTCAGATCCTCGCTTTAATCAGTCGGAAGTTCAGATGGGGTATGCTATTGCGAATGCTTCGGATGCTCATACAGAGATTGGACTGACAAGTGTTATCTCAAATGATGTCAAAACTACTTGGCAAAATCGTGTACACAATCCAGCCCCTGGACCTGGAGTAGAGCCTGATCCTGCGGGAGGATCAATCGCTGGACTTTCGCAAGGTGTTTTAGACGCGATCGGCCTATTAAAGTCCGTAGCTACTCTAAATCAAGCAGAGGAAAACCAAGAATTGATTCAAGATTTCTTTGAAGCAATGGATGAGATTCAATTAACTGATGTTTTCACGACAAATGGCGTATAGAGAGAGGAAACCTTTCTTTTTCCTCCTTTTTCCTTTTTTTGTTTCTACTCAGATTATTCTTTTTTTCGACCAAAAATAATATTAAGTAAAGGATTCTTGTTTCGTATGAGTGTAGAGGAATTCAATGATGATTTATGCAGTGAGTCCTGATTGGCGTACACATAATTGTTGTGAAGTCAATAGTGAAAATGACGGGATAGATGAGGTACTAATAGGAGGTTGGGTTCAGCAAATCCGTGATAAAGGACGGTTAATTTTCTTAACCATTCGTGACCCAAAAGGAATTTGTCAAGTGACACTTCATGAAGATAGAGTGCCAAAAGATGTCTGGCAAAAAAGTAAAACACTCTCACTTGAATCAGTTGTTTCGATCAAGGGAGCTATTAAAGCTGATCCACGTTCGAAACTAGGAGCAGAACTGATTCCATCAATGATTAAGATTCATTCTCAAGCAGCCTTAAAATTCCCGATAGACCTTACAAAGAAAAAGACTCAAATGGAAATTGACACTATCTTCAGATATCGAGAACTTTCGATTAGAGACCCTGAAATCAGTGCAACAATGGAGCTTAAAAGTATTATTGCTAGCGCAGCACGAGAGTTTTTCAGAAAAAAAGGTTTCTTTGAAATTTTCACACCTTTTATTCTAACAGCATCAACAGAAGGGGGAGCAGAAATGTTCTCATTGGATTACTTTGGACATCCAGCCGTCCTAGCTCAGAGTTGTCAATTCTATAAGCAAGCTGCTCTCGCCTGTCACGAAAAAGTGTTTGGTATCATACCATCTTGGAGAGCAGAGAAGTCTCACACACCCAAGCACATAAACGAATTTCACCAAATCGAAAATGAGATCGCTTTTGCCACTGACCAAGAAATAATGCAAGTTCAAGAGGACTTAATTGTTTATATTTTGGAGAAAGCAGCAAAAACGGCGTCAAGTCAATTAGAAAGATTACACAGGAAACTTAGTATTCCTTCAAAACCATTCAAACATTTAACTTTTGTTGAGGCAAAAAAGAAAGTACGAGATTTGGGTGTGGAATCTGACCCTGATGAAGATTTCGGCTCCCCAGAGGAAACAGCATTATCTGAAGCTTTCTCTGACCCATTTTTCATAACAGATTTTCCCACTCACCTCCGGGGGATGTATTATGCCTCCAATCCACAAGATCCAAACATTACTCGCTCATTGGATTTGATGGCTCCAGAGGGTTTTGGGGAGCTTTCAAGTGGTGGCCAAAGAGTGTCTGACTTTAAAACTCTAAAAAAACGAATCAAACAACAAGATTTCGATTTAGATGAGTTTGAATGGTATCTTCGTATGTTCAAATATGGTATGCCACCTCACGCGGGTTTTGGTCTTGGCTTCGAGCGATTAGTGAGATGGATAGCGAATTTACCTCATGTTCGAGAAGCAAGTATGTTTCCCCGAACGCCTGAAATTTATCAACCATAAGAACGATGAAAAAGAGATCTGTGAAGCAGAAAAACAAATATCCATGAAAGAAGGACAAAATACTTGCTTACTTCCTTTTTTCTTCTGAATTGCATGAAACCCTGTAGTGCCTGACGTTCTACTCTTAACCCGTGCTCGATATACTTAGTAATGGTTTGAGTAAGAGTCTTTTTAGGATGATAGATATTTTTCCAAGTGAAAAGACTCCACTTCATAGCCTCCATTGAGAACTTTGCAATGGGAGGGTAAACTGGATAAAAAACAAGAGCTCCTGTTGCTAATAGCCAATTCATTATAAATGATCGGACTAGATCACCCTTCGTTATGCTTGGTAGAGGTCTCCATTGTTTAAAAACATTTTCTCCCCAAATTATTCGATGTTGATTTAATAGCGACAACCAGACAGAATTCTGAGGAGCTAAGAGAATTGCCATAAATGGATTTACATTAAACACTTTAAAATCCCTCTTCTGAAAATCTGAGAGACGACAGAGAAAAAAATTCATGAACATCCCTGTGGCTCTCTGCAAACCATGACTAAAAAATGATAGTTCTTTTTCACGAGACTCGGAAAAAAATTTTGTTTCTATAATAACCAAATCACGTCGAATTCTCTGAAAATCCTTAGATGAACATGAATCACTTGTTATGATTAATAAATCGACATCTGTAGAAGACTCTTCTTCTATATTTACCAATGAGCCAAACAAAATAATTGAAATTAACTTATTAAAATATTTTTTTTCTAAGAAATTCGTTATAGTATCCAAATACTTGAGGGATAAATGCTTAATCATACTGAATTATTATAAAATCTTTCACACTAATTTAATTATTTATTTTGGGAAGATTAGGCGGAAAAATTCTTAAATCAGTATTAGAAGATAATGCCGGTGATTATAATGATTGAATATGAAGGAATAACAATCCGCTGGTTAGGTCATGACGGTTTTTTGTTCACAAACAGTTCTGGAAAAACTGTGTGCATTGACCCTTTTCAAGTGAAAGGAGATTTCGATCCTGTCGATGTTCTCGTAAGTACACATGAGCATTTTGATCATTGTAACATAGATGACTTGAAGAAATTTGTTTCTTCAACGAAAACAGAGGTTGTAGGAATCCCCATGGCACGAGATACGTTAGATAAACTCGACTGTAAGACTGTTCACTATGTCAGTCCTTCGGATACAAAGACAATTGCTTCTATCGCATTTGAATTCGTTCCAGCTTACAATATCAACAAATTTCGTGAACCAGGAGTACCATTCCATCCCAAAGAGGATAATAAGATTGGAGTGGTTTTTGAAATGGATGGTCAGCGAATTTATCATACTGGTGACTCTGATAACATCCCAGAAATGAAGGATATCCGTGCCGATGTAGCACTTATTCCTGTGAGTGGAACATATGTGATGACCGCACATGAAGCTATCGAAGCAGCTAAGACAATAAATCCAAAACTAGCCATTCCCATGCACTTCGGCACCATTGTTGGGGATAGAACAATGGCCGAGGAATTTGAGAAAGGAGTAAGCTGTAAGGTTGAAATCCCTTCAATAGACTGATATAAAAAGTCCATCTTTGCTTAAATATGATTAACCTTTGACCACACCAACTGGGAATACTTGAACGACCTTTTTCACAACACCAGCATCATGCATTGTACCAACTACATGTTCTACATCCTTATATGCACCAGGTGCTTCTTCAGCAACTCCTGCAAAACTATGAGCACGTACAACAATACCTTTCCTAGCTAGATCTTCAACAACAGTTTTTCCCCAAAACCTTTTTTTTGCCTTTGTTCGAGACATACTTCTTCCAGCTCCGTGACACGCGCTACCGAAGGTTTCTCTCATCCCAAGCTCGGTTCCAGTTAATATGAAGGAGGAGGTTCCCATTGTCCCACCTATAAGTACGGGTTGACCAACACTACGATACTTAATAGGGACATGTGGATGCTCTGGACCAAATGCGCGAGTAGAGCCTTTCCGATGTACTAAGACTTTTTTCCCATTATGAACTTCAAATTTGCAAGTATTATGACCAACATCGTACAATTGTCGAATGTTTGTGTTAAAAACCTTCTGAAAGGCCTGACGCACAAGATGGGCAATCACTTGGCGATTAGCTAATGCAGCATTGATTCCACAGTTTACTGCTGAGATGTAGCTTTCCCCCTCCTTACTTTTAATGGGAGCAGATCCTAGTTCTTTATCGGGTAACGGTAAATTATATTTCTGAGACGCTCTAACTAATTCTCTTGAATAATCAGTACCAATTTGATGTCCTAGCCCACGCGATCCACAATGAAGAGTGACAATTAATTGATCTTGAAATAAGCCAAAAGCTTTTGCAGCATCTCCATCAAATATTTTTTTGACAATTTGAATCTCAAGATAGTGATTTCCTGAGCCTAAAGTACCAATTTGGTTATATTGTCTTTTCTTAGCTTTAAAACTGACATTTGCAGGATTAGCTCCCTCTATAAATCCATTCTCTTCAGTATGCTCCAAGTCATCTTCAGTTCCATAACCCATTTCAACCACATACGGAGCACCCCTGATTAATAATTCATCTACTTGGTTTATTTCTAGTTTAATTTTTCCTGGCTTTCCCAAACCTGCCGGGACTGTGTTAAAAAGCTCTGACATTAACTCTTTCTTCTTAGGCTCTAAATCATTTTTCGAGAGATCTGTGAGCATAGTTCTAACGCCACAATTAATATCATATCCTACGCCAGCCATACTCACCACTCCTTCATCAATATCAAACGCTGCGACTCCCCCGATTGGAAAACCATATCCAGGGTGGACATCACTCATTGCAAGCATACCTTTCTGAATTCCTGGTAATGAAGCAACGTTAATTATTTGACGAGTAGCACTCCATTCACGTTTATAATCAGCTTTAAGTTCATTAACAATCCTTTCATCTCCATAGATGAAGGCTGGAACATTCATATTTCTCTGCTTCTTAATAGTCCAGAGATTTACTCTATCAGATACTTGTTGAAAGAGATCAGTATTTTGTGTCATTTATACATCCACCAAACATTGTGCAATCCAATTAGTACCGTTTTTTTCTATCGATAGTTGAGTCCATGTGGCAGCTTTTACCTCAAGCTTCAATTTATGCCGGGAGGGATCAATAGCTTCTCCATAGATCTTAGCAACCAGTTTATTCTCACTGATGTTCTCAATTTCGAATCGAGAAAACATTTTCCCTTCGACATCTTTGAGAAACAGTAATTCACTCAACCACGCAATGAACAAGTCATGAAGATCATTACCATCAACCTCAATGAGATGGACATCATCTGATTGAACCTCATGTGTTTCAACCATAATATCAAACATTGCAATAGCAGCTTGTTCAAAAGCTTCCGCCAGGGTTTTTCCTTTCCCACGAATACCAATGTCTGCTTGGTGCTCAAAATACTCATAAGACAATATTCTTGTCT
>JAEOTY010000023.1 GCA_016839625.1 Candidatus Hodarchaeota archaeon | reverse complement strand
TTATGAAATCGGATAAATCTTGTGTTGCGAAGTATCCCCTTCCGATATAATCTTCTATATTGATTCCGTAAGGCTTTATTTTCAAGAACTCCCTTTTTTAAATCCTCATTGATTTCAGCGATTAATTTGATCTTCCAAGAATTATTCTTTGCATTTAATCTTTCATAGGATTGTCTCCGCAAAGTTTTTTCACCCTTCCTTATTGTGACTATTCTGACAAATCAGCTTTAAGACATATTTGTACCCTTTGGAGTTTTTTGAAGGAACAATCAACAGCTTTGTTTTTCTAGGTAGTAAATACTGCATCCATTCTTCATTAGGTGTAAATAATCGTTCATTTTTAGATACCAGAAAATCGAAATGATGATTCAGACATTGCTCTATCAGTTCATAATGATAAAGATCAGAAAGACAATCCCAAACAGAGCTAACCTCTAAACCACATTGACGTAACTTAGTAATTAGCCCTGGAGAATCACATCCAAGATCTAATAAAACTCGTTGAGAGCGATTAGACTTTCTCTTTTGTTGTCTATTGCTTAAACTAATGATATGAGATTTATTGGTTGATGGTTTGTAACCTCCTCTTATACCAGTTAATTCTAACGCCTTGGAAAGAACAGAATTGTGAATCCAGAAGATAATTGTACGTTTAGAGCTTAGAGTAGGTTTTAAAAATACAAGGCCATTATTCTTCCATTTATTTAGGTGTTGTAAAGTCATAACATAGCTATTAACCTTATTAAGTAAGTCACACCACAAATCTGTCCCACAAGCCCATTGTACTAATGGGAAAGAACATTCGTAAAATTGATCTGAATTTGAATGGAGGAGGGTCATTCTGAACCCTCCTGTTTTAGGTGTGAATTGAATTGAAAATTATGAAGAGAATAAGAAGAACGATTTTTTCGTTGAAATAAAAGTTCTAGCAACTCATTGCAGGAAGTAAGAATCTGGTCGACAGAGGGCATTAATTCAATCAAAGTTTGATAAAATCTTTCACCAATAGGATGTGTTGCCTCTAATAAAACCCAGACTGGGTGATTGAATGCACTTGAAAGTTTGTTAGCTTTTGCTTGAATATATATAGCTTTTTTTCGTAATGGAACTTGGTATTTTTTCATTGAAGTTGAACTGCATTCTAGAATAATATGGGAATAAAGAAAAAAATCTACAATGAAACGTCGCTTACCAACTCGAAACACTTTCTGGTACTCAAAAGGAATAAATTCAGATGCTAAGAGTTGTTTAACCTTCAATTCTTGGGGATATATGAAGTTAATGGGAGTAAAAGTATTAGATTTATAGAAAACTTTTTTATTAGACATTAGTATATACTCCATATATGATAGAATTCTAATATAAGGAGAAATACATTACTTTATAAACCTTTAAAGCTTTTATACCACTGGAGAATTGATTTAGAATCTAAAAAAGTAAAAATTAAAATTTAAACAATAATCATTGTAAATTAAAAGGAGAATTAAATATTTAAAGATATAAACAATTGATTAATCAATTATTGTTCTAAAAAATTTTGAATATAGTATATTTGGATGAAAGGAATGACTTATTCAAAAAATAGACCAGATCTAATAGAAAAAATATTTGAGATTATTCTCCGTATAGGACTTAAAACTCATACAAAGGATGATTTTTTAACTTCTATCCATACAGAAATCCACTCGAAGATAAAAACGCCGATTTCACGGGTTTTAATTCTTCGATACATTCTCATTCTTCGTTTATTTGGATTTATTCAACGAAAATATTATCACACCTCACCTTTGGGTCTTTTTCTGTTGATAAATCACTTTCAAATCCATATTTTTATTGAACAGATTTCTCAAGAGGTTCCGGATTTTTTAACACGATCTCAATCAAGTAGAATCACTTCTCAGCAATTTTTCAAATTGTATATTGCCTGTGGAAAATGGTTTTTTCTAGAAATGTCAGAAAAAGGTTATTCGGTTGATGACTATCAGTCATTCCTCACTATTCTCCAACATTCTTTTGAATGGGAAGGAGAGATACCTGAGGAACTCAACCGTGAAGCAGATTATGCTTTAGAAGAGGTAAAGCGTAAAAAAATCCGTAATCGTCTTGCATCTAAAGAAACACCTTTTTTACCAGATAAGCTCATAGTTAAAGAGGTTGAAACACTTATAGTTCAACCTAGAAGGATTATCCGAGGTAGGGTCATTAAGAAAGTTCTTGAGGATATTTATGACTGGCTTACCACTATTGACATCAAAACCGAACTTGATGATAAAATCTATGCTATTCCTTATTTTGATGTTCGTTCTTATGCAATGAAAGCAAAAAGAGGGAACTTATCTAGAAAGCAAGAACCTATTGAAATTTCAAATTATATTCGTACGGTTACTTGGTTAATGACCATCAATTTCAGGAGATCTAAGCATTTTAATGGTTATTCTTCAAAACAAAGACTAGCTTATTTATCACAATTGCATTATTCGATTGATCTAGAGAATAGATTATTAGATATCTTTTATTTTATTCGAAGAAATCTAGAAACACATTATTTTCGTGTTAAATCAAGAAGAAAAAAGCTTATTTTAGTATTTAAATCTAATTTGAAGGATTTTC
>JAEOTY010000216.1 GCA_016839625.1 Candidatus Hodarchaeota archaeon | reverse complement strand
GAATCCGAATCGTGTGATGCTGGAACCAAACTTTCCTATCACAGAATGCCAGGTGGACGGGCTATGAAGAGTTTCTTCGTAATCTGCGACACACAGCCAAAGGTAAAACGAAAGTACCCAGTCCAATTTTCGGATATGGTTCGGAGGACTCGCAGGAAGCCCCATCCGTCAGGGTGGGGTAGTTCACAAACTCTTTTTTTCATACCTAGTAATTAATTGAATCTATTCAATACATTGATTTTAATTATAACTGACTGCTCTAAGTTTCTTTTCGTTCAATATGACTAATAATAATTTGATTGATCTCCTCTACGGACTTAATCGTATAGTTTAGTTTATCTACAATTGCATTCATTTGGTGTCTATTTTCTTGATTAAGGATACCAACTGTTATTGCTTTTGCGAGATATGCTGGAAGAATGTCCATAGGACGGTCACCTACAACAATGCATTCCTCTCCTGAAATTTGTAATCGTTCTAAACACGCATCTAGATGTTCTTTTTTGTTAATTTTTTCGAAATTTAAAACGAAATCGTCCTGTGTAACTATTGCGTCAAAGAGATGAAGTGCATTTGAATTATTTAATATTTTTTCCACGATATGCAACCTATTTATTGTAAAAATCCCTATTTTTAATCCAAGTCCTCTAATTTGTGTGAGGCTTTGTAATACTTCTGTGCTTAGTGAGTTTGTAAGTGCATCCTTCGTAAAGATTTCATTAATAATTACAAGTACTTCATCCTGTAATCTTTCAAAGAAATTCTTGGGTATATCTTTACTTTGTAAGTCCTTTTTTGCAGTCTTAAGGAGTGCTTCAATGGTGCTGAATTTATCACTATTTATTGTGAAATTAACGCCATATTTGGTAATTTCTGTAATTATATAATCAAATACTATCCCAAGATTTATTCTAATTGGAACTAATACCCCATCCCAATCGAAAACTACTGCTTTTAATTTCCCCATTTGAATACCACGACTTATTTTATTTTTTTTTCAGAATCTCTATAATGGATCCTATCAACACAATAAGGAATTTCCACGTTCAGACGATTAAATAACAGAAATTATAAAAGAATTTCGTAATTCAACTCTCAATTTCGCTTGCCAGTTCAGTCTTTTGATTCTTGTGAGGTAACTAAAATTAATCTAAGAATGTTACTAAAACTTATTATTAAATTTTGAATTCTGGTAATAGTCAATATTGTTGTCTACAGATAATTGTAATACATCTTAGAGGTTGTTTTGAAGTTTGTGGACTTCCAATCGAAATATGGGGGTCTAATGAACGCGCGTACGCAAATAAGATTTGAAAACTGTCCGATAATAATCAAAAATGAGAATAATAAGACGACAATAATCTTTTGGAGATCTTAGAGTAGCCTCCGTATGTTAGTGTCATGAATTGATCGATTTCATCCTTTGAACTTTAGCTTTTTCTAGAACATATATTGGACATAATTTCCTTTGGAGATAATACGTGAGACTATATCTTTTCAGTTTTAAAGTCTCATTTTGTCGTCTAAGATTTTCTTCAATTTAATTATATCTTCATTTTTCGATCGTATTGCCCTTTTTCTATATTAAAATATAGGCTTTTTTGTTCTGTAGCTGATATCCTTGTCAAAAATAACGAAATAATGTGTTTTATCATATAGAAGTGGTTTTTGGAAACCATCAGCAACCATCTTTAATTCGTCTAAGGAATCAACATCTATAACTACAAAATCCTCCTCATTTGAATAGTTAATCGCATTAATTTTGACAGGATAAATGAGACATTTTTCGCAATCTACGTTCAGTTATATCACCTCAATTTCACGTCGTAGAACTGTATATAAGAGCAACGCTTTTACAGTACTGAAGAAAAAACAAGGATTTTCTCTCATAGTACAGATAACTACTATAAAGTGAGAGATAAATGAAAATATTTTCAATAGCAGAGTTTTAATTTATCCAAAATAGCTTATGATTCTTGAAGAAGATTTATCGCCGTTTGGATGCCGACAAAAATAAAATATTTCACTCAAGAGATAATAGCTGTAAGCATTACTCTAATATGATAGTAAAAAAATAGAATTGAAAATTTTGTAGTCAAATAAGTTTAACTTGATCGGCGGGAAGTCCCCTTCCGACAGGTGGGGGATGAAAGCCGCTAGCTTTATATATATATTTTTGCACCGAGTAGTTGTGATGAATATCGGGAGGAAAACAGGGATATAAGACTCCCGATAGGAATGCAGAAGATAGAGTCCCTGTGGAACTAGGGTTCGTACAGTTTCTAACCAGCGCGGTAAGTCGCGAAGGTAAAAAGACAATAGAATTTGACGAATCCGAATCGTGTGATG
>JAEOTY010000215.1 GCA_016839625.1 Candidatus Hodarchaeota archaeon | reverse complement strand
GCGTTTCGTGCTTAGATGCATTCAGCACTTATCGCTTGGCGCGTGGCGGCCGGGCGGTACCCTTCCGGATAACCCGTAGACTAGAGGCGCCGACGTCCCGTTCCTCTCGTACTGAGAACGTCTTCCTCTCACAAATCCAACATGTAATTTTATGTTATGGTATTCTTGAGTTACATTTATTTCACGAAAACCTACCAATTTCATAGGTTAACGTAAAAAAAGTAAACAGAGCGTTGTATTTTTTTATTCCATTTATACCCGTACTTAGACCAAAACGTTCTTTCAGGTTTACCAGGTATCCATAAAGGGATCCCGCTACTTAATATGCTTCCTTCGATCATATCAGATTGACACTTAGGACAATTGAATTCCTTCATATTCATATTGAATCATCTCACTTTGAGAAAAATCAAGATTATAATCTCTCCATTACATAATACCCATTCTTAAGAATTCCCCTCGAAAATAAGGAAACAAAAATCAGACCGAGTCACTCACACTCGAAGAATGACACTCCTCAAGCCAACTGACGATAGTCTTTTCTGACAATACTCGTTTTCCACAATTTTATCGAAAACACTCGTTCACTAAAATAAATAAACAAAAAAGGTATCTATGGTTTGTTTTTTCTCCACAAGAGCACTAGGCTAAATGAAATCAATCCTAAAAGTAAAATTCCCGTGAGTATATTCCACGGAATAGACACAGGTTTAGTTTCTGTGAAAGAGGAGATCAATGGAAATCTATCGAGATTATTTGCTGCACCATCAATATTGTAGGAAAAATCTACAATCCCATCATCATCGAAATCTGGAGTAGACCAATCAGCCCAGTAATTGTTAGTGAAAATATTATCCTGACCATCATCACAAGCCTGACACGATCCATCAGGATAGTTGTCAATAAAATCATTCAATGTAACAGTTATTGACTGAGCACCAAATCCAAGATAAACACCATAACCATTATTACGGGAAATAATATTATTCATTAAGTTGAAATTTGAAGAGTCTACAATCATAATACCTCCTCTGTTATTTTTGCTGATCGTATTGTCTGAAAGATTGCAATGATTTGAATATGTGACTTGAATACCTTGAGAATAAGTGGAAACAATAGTATTTTCTGTAAGAAGGCAACTCTCGATGGAATCAAGCCAGATGCCTGTTTCATCCGTTCTAGAAATATGATTCGCTTCCAAAGTACAATGATCTGAAGTTCTTAAGGTGATTCCCTGTTCCTCTGTAAAGAAAATAGTATTATTGTAAATGAAATCGATTTTGGAGGATTCAATGACTATACCAGTTGAGATTGCATAGGAAATGGAATTGGACTCTACTCGCGTGTGATTTGAAGCCAACATGAATATCCCTTCATTTCCTGAGTCAGAAATCGTATTTCTTCTAAGAGTACAATGTTGTGACGAATAAACAGTTATGGAAGACCAATCAGTATTAGAAATAGAATTATCCGAAAGAGTACAACTGAAACTGTCCCAAATAGAAATGCCCGAATCATTAGAATGAAAAATATCATTTCCTTGACAGGAAATATTTGTAGAGAGGCCAATGTCAATACTCACAAAACCAGTGTAAGAGAGAGTATTGTGAGAAAGATGAATATTGGTAGAGTTAAAGCAATGCACGCCATACTCATCACTAGTAAAAACGGTATTCTGCGATACAGTACTATTAAAAGTATTATAGAGAGCAATTCCAGAATAACCAGTATCTCGAATCGTATTATTGGAAATAAGACTATTCTCTACATGCCAGAACCACAAGCCTTCATCACTATTGGAAGAAAAATAACTATTTTGAATTGTTAAATTAGTACAATAGGTAGCAAAAAGACCCGAAACCGATCCTGATAAAATTTGGTCAGTAATTTCAATTCCACTACAATTGACAAGAATAATCTGGCCAGCATTGGCGGGGACAGTTCTATTCGAAATATTCTGCCAGAAAAGAAGTGGCTTGCCATTAATGATATTGCCAGACACGTGGGATTGGACTGAGGTTTCGATATCCCACCCAAAGAGATACAAACCATCATTGTGGAAAGAATTGTTGAGAATAATACTAGTACTAGAAAAAAATACAGCAATGCCCCCCCTAAGATTATTAGATAAGTTATTCATTATCAACGAGCAATGATTTGATTGATGGCCCACCCCAATACCAACATAATTAGTAGCTAGAAAATTGTGAGCAAAACTATTATTTGCTGAATGGTCCAGAAGAATTCCAAAACGGCAGGACAAGACGGTATTATTTACTAGGTGACCATTGGTGACATTGGAAAGAAAAATTCCATTAGTCCCACCACTAAAAAGACAATGACTGATCTGGAAAAAAACATCAGTATTCCGAATTTCGAACAAATTTAAATCTAGTTCATTTAAAATGGCGAAATCCACATTTAACGGAACACCAATGAAACTAAGATTATCAATGATATACGGATTGAGGAAAGTACCATCGCCAGACCAGCTATGTTGAAGAGCAGTGGCACCAAATGACTCATTACTATCGATGATAATCGGTATGAATTCTATCTGCGAGGTCAACGGAAAAGGATCAGAGTTGAGACCACCCTCTACCAGATAAGTGGTATCAACGAAACCATCCGCATTAACATCAGGACTAGTATGATCATTCCAATAGTTATTCGTGAACAAATTCCCCAATCCGTCATCATACGCTTGAGCTGGCAAGAAGGGAGCGTTACTTAAGAAATTATTTTCAACTATTTGATGAGAATCAGAATTATCGATTTTAATTCCGAATTCAGCATTATTTGAAAGAAAATTCCGGGTAACGATGTTATCGAAGCATAAATCAGTACAATCAATACCCATCCCCGAGTTAGTTTGCGCAGAATTGTTATAGAGAAAATTAGCATCACTAGAAGAGAGCCAAATACCACTTTCATCATTATTAAAAACAAAATTATTGACAAGAACATTAGCATCAGAGGAGGCCACTAATTTGATTCCACAGTAAGTATTATCAAATCCTATATTGCTAGAAAGAAGATTGTGTTTAGAGTCAAATAACCAAATTCCATGTTCATTGTTTTGGAATGCAGAGTTATTGTGAATCTTATTAGAATTGGAACCTTCTAATCGAATGCCAACCTGACGGTTTTGATATACGGTATTGTTGATGATAAAATTATCCTCACTCCCATAGAAACCTATTCCATTTAAAGAATTGAAAATGATATTATTTTGAATAATTCCGTTATGGACATTATGACATTCGAGAGCATTCTGATTCTGATCAAGACCAGCAAGAAAATTATTGCGGAGGATGAAAAACGAAGAGGTATCGGCAATAGAAATCAGTGTATTGGGAGAATCGGAAATGTTATAACCCTCAATGATGAAGGGATTGTCCTCACTACCATCACCAGGCCATTCTTCGATTACAGCTCGATCACGAAAATTTTCGTCTCCAGAAATATGTATAGGATCACGATGTTCATAGTGGGCAGAGAAGTACGAAAACTGGAGTTGAAAAACTAAGACAGTCGAATTAATAGGAAGAAAAGAATGATTATCTGAGGAATTAACACCTCGAGGACATAAAAGGGGAAAATCAGTACCAGGAGAGCGAATAACTGGAGTTGCAGCAAACGGAACTATGAAAGAAACGAAAGGAAAAGAAAGAATAATGAAGAGAGCACTTGGTTTCCAGTCCGTTAGCAATCCCATCTATTTTTCCTTCCTTGCCATTATCTCAGGATCAATAGTTATTGGATCTGGTGACATAATCAATTCCCAAATGAGCTACTTCTGGTCACCTGAGAATTCCAATATTTGAAGCTTACCTCCTCCGAAAATAAAAAACATCCCGTTCATTTCGTACTGAGAACGTCTTCCTCTCACAAATCCAACACGTCCTTTACTTGTCTCAGCTTACTGACAAAGTTTCTGAAGTCAGATAAATTTGTTGTCCTTCAATGTATCTCTCGTGGAAGTCCATTGGAATAAAAATATTCCATCTTTTATCACGATACACTTTCTCTGGTACATTACGATTTACTAAATATACAGGAGAACCATCGTTAACCCAATCTCGGAGTTCTTTCAGAAGATCCAAGGAATTAGACAATGTTCCAACAGATGAAAAGACTTCAAGTAGGTATCCAACTCTTCCAACTAATGATTTCTTCTTGAAAAGATTTAATTCTAACAATTTAACGACCTCATTGAGATCATTGGGTTTGAAGTCCATGGTTAGCAAATACAGTGCACGAATCAATTCAGCCCATCCTCCAACAAGTTGAGGCCGATTAATGATTTCAATCAGAGTTCTAGCTGGGGAGCTTACAATGACTTCTTCTTCTTGATATTTCACCTTCCGCAATCCATGGATGAAATCATTAGATATCGTGGCATTAATACTATATTTAGGGCTCTTTTTATGCAAATTAAATGAACTAAAGTAATCTTGCTTTTGTACAGATACAATATAAGTAGAATAGATAACTGGAGCTGCTCCCCACATCTCTAATGCTGATGTGTAACCGAGATAGTAAGGATCACGGAGCCGTGACGCCATAATGATCATGTCAGGTAACAAATCAGGATTTTCGACATCAACAATTGAGTATAACCCTTTTCGATGTCGATTAATGTGACCATGCTGCAATAAGTAACGCAAATAGGCTTTGTATAAATAATGGCTATTATCGATTCCTAATTGGGCTTCAGCAAATCGTTGTAGCTCTTTTACGGTCACAGATTTTCTTTTTTGGATATACGATAGTAATACTAACATATTTTTCATTTATTGCACTCAGTTGAAATAATATCCAATACCTTTAAAAAGATTTACCTCGTACTGTAACAATCAAAACAATCAATTTGAAAATGACTTTAAACTTTCAAGAATCTTTGGAACTATTTTTAATGAGATCAAGTATGAAATTAGAAAATGAAGGGTTTAATAAAACAACAATTCAGAAAGTATATCGAATATCTGATGTATTAGAATTAATCAGCAAGAATTCTTTTTTGAAAAATCGTTTGGCTTTTACTGGTGGCACTGCCTTAAATCTTATCATTTTTCCAAAAATCGAAAGACTTTCTGTTGACTTAGATTTCGATTTTCGTGAAATTGATTCGAAAAATGACTGGGGAAAAACAAGGGATATGATTGATTCCAATATAAAAATGATTTTGAGAGATCTAGAGTATGAAGATGATAGTATTAGGATTGATGCAAAATATCCTCTAACACGTTTTATAGTAAAATATGAGCTTAGAGCATCATTTAACATTGAAATAGGGTATACAAATAGATATTCTCTTTTTACCTCGGATGAAACTAGGAATTTTGTTCATCCGAAGACAGGGAGAGTTTTTGAAATACTGATTCCAAAAATAGAAGAAATTTCTGCAGGAAAATGTTCAGCTTTAATTTCGAGGAGAATTCCTAGAGATCTTTTTGACACAGCAATAATCGCTAAACTACAATTTAGCAGAAAATTGCTGCGAAAAGCTCTAGTATTAAAAAATATGATGAATCCAAATTATAATATTACAACTCTTGACTTTTCGACTCATCTCGGGAATATAAGACTTGATGATAACCTTAAGGTGGTATTAGGGGGTTTTTCTTCAAAAGAAACTTTTCGAAATTATAGGAAAGGAGCTATCGATTTCTTGAATCAAATTCAAATGGAATTTACTGAAAATGAAAAGAAATGTCTTTCAGCCTTTATAAATGAACATGAATTGAATATTGATTTATTAGGAGAGAGAGAAATGTTCCATCCACAAATTGTCAACCATCCTAATATTCTTTGGTCTTTAGAAAAGATGAAGAAGAAAATGGGATAAAGAGATTCGAGACCAATTCTTTCAAATCCTCCGAAAATAGAAACAAAGTGTACAGACCTCAGAC
The DNA here is from genome assembly GCA_016839625.1 of Candidatus Hodarchaeota archaeon. Lineage (GTDB taxonomy): Archaea > Asgardarchaeota > Heimdallarchaeia > Hodarchaeales > Hodarchaeaceae > Hodarchaeum. The sequence continues at coordinate 1,089 of JAEOTY010000215.1, read as the reverse complement.
CGACACACTCGTAGACGAAGATTTACGCTCCTGAAGCTACCTGACGATAGAGAATAATACACTAGGATTATCCAAAAAACTTCTGTTTTTATATCCTTCTTAATTTACTATCACACATTGGGCAAGTAGACCGTCCAACAGTTGCCATATCTGTGAATGATTCAACACAGACATATCGAGCACATTTTTCACACTGTAAACGGGGTGTACCAGCAATGTGTTTAATACCACAAAGCTGACAATAAAAAGGAGGGATTGTCATGTCTAAAGGGGAAGAATAGACCTCTGTCTTGAAACCTGATAGTTGCGGACTCGAACCTGTTGTTAAAAATGCTTTTAAATGGTCTAATTGGTTAGTGGATTTCTCAAATTCAGACCAATTGAAATGAGGACGAAAGAGTTCTAATGCAGCTGGTATATTATGATTTCTAAGTTCATCAGAAACAACCAATCGAACCTCAGAATCAATCTTAAAAAGATCTAAAGCTCTACAACCCCAAAGAGGTGTAAGATCAATTTCTTGAATTGGGTTCCGCTGTAAGTTGAGAAATCGTAAGGACCCTTTGTTGTATAATGGCCATAAATCAATTTCAGATATCAAATTCTTTTCGAGACTAATATGTTGAAGGTTAGAACATTGATGCAAACTAGAGAAATCAAACTGGGTGAGGTGATTGTCCTCAAGAAAAAGTCTTTCTAAACTCTTTAGGTGACGAAATGGATCAGTATCTAATTCCTCTAAGTTATTATTACTTAAATTAATGAGGAAGAGGTTTCGACATTCCGAGATGGGAGATAAATCCAATTTAGTTAATTATTTTCCCCGAAAAAATAATCGTTTTGCATCAGTTCCTATTTTTTCTAGAAAAAAGCTGCCATTCCGCTTGATTCCCTTAATTGTCACCCATCCGCTGATATTAGACTTCATACAGAGCCAATTATCATCTTGAGTATATATAAAGCTATCTACGGATGTATGTCAGCAATGAGTAGTGGATGACATTTCAAAATGAGTATGAAGAAGAAGAAATAGAAAAACCACGCACAGATATCAGACCGAAACGCCCCTACTCGAAGAATTCCGCTCCT
>JAEOTY010000022.1 GCA_016839625.1 Candidatus Hodarchaeota archaeon | reverse complement strand
TTTCAAAAACTTCGCTAACAAAGTCCCGACAAATTTTTACATTGGGAGGTTAATGTCATGGTTGAACCCCAATGACAAAAACCTACCGTGCAGGGCTCAGACTGGAAGCGTCTGTGCCCGAACAACCTGAGTTAGAACCTTTTCTTAAAGCTTCCGTTGAGTTTAGTGTGTATTGTCCGAAATGTGGCCCCCGCCGCAATTCTCTCAAAAAAGACGGCTTTGATGGCAAACATTCGGCACATCCCCAATTATTTTATTGCAAACGGCACCACATGAATTTTTATGCCCATACCTCGTGGCTCTTTAGGCAATTATCAGAAATTGTCTTTGAACGAATCGTTTTTGATCTCTTTGAGAGGCGATTAGACCCAAAAGCGGTGGCCACCATCCATCAGATCTCTCCCAGTGTAATCTCCCAGATTCAGCATTATTTTACTCAAGCACTGGACTGGAAACTCGCCCAACTCGCCCAAAAACGACAAGCGTTACAACAGGTCACAAAGCTCCCTGTTCCACTAGAAGATGCGATTTATTGGGATGAGACCTTTTTTCGGATCGGAAAGGTGTCGTGGGCATTAATTCTGTTGGTCGATGCTCGTGGGAAGCCCTTGGTGTGGAAATTCAGTCGTGGCAGGACTGTCGAGGTTTATCTAGAACTTCTTCAGACCCTCGAAGCTCAGCTCCCCTCAGTACCAATCTTTGTTGGGGATGGCTGGAATGCTTATCAAAAAACTTGTTCGCAATTAACTCGGGAGTGTTTTCTGATAGAACATCTCCATTCGCACCCCTGGCAGTACGTCCGGTTACATCATTTCCAACCAGATCTGGAGACTAGTACCACGCTTCAAACCAGCCTAGAAATTCCCTATAATAGTTTTATTCCGAACCGACCGGTAACAGGACATGCCTTGCAACGAAAGAAGAAAACTCAACAATCGACGAATCCTTCCAGAAAACGAGGACGGCCTAAAGGGGTGAAAGATAAGCAAAAACGGCGGTCTCGCTATACCCCCCGGAAAAAAGGCCAAAAACGGCAGTTAAAGAAACGAGGACGAAAAAGTCTTCGCCAACACGGCCGTCAGTTCCAGTTTCATCCCCGGCCACTTCCTGTTGGCTGGAACATTGAATGGGTTTCGCCCCCTCTTACAGAGGCAGAACTAACCTGTCCTACCAAAGCGGAGATAGAACTGCTTTTAGATCTCACTTATAAAGCGATGGACGGCGGGGTAATTCAATCGAACCGAATTGAAAGTATTAATTGAGTTATTAAAGATGTGACTCCTAGTCGGGGGTTAAAGAATCTACCTCAATTGCAAAGGTGTCTTAATACCCATCTCTCCTACTGGAGTAATACTTTTGATCAGTCGTCTAGAAAAGAAGAGGTTAAAATCCCTTTAGGTCCTTCAGTGGGCTTTGCACGATTATTAACGTTCTTTCGGCCTTGTACGAATGCAATTCAGGTCATAACAACCCTTTAAAAGGAAGGTTCATAGCGAGGATTTCAAAAATAACTCAAAAAAACATTTATTATTTTTATTATTTGATAATAAACAACGAATCAACGGATGCATTGATCATTTTAATCACATTCAGAGCGATCTCAGGGATTAATAGGATGAGATAGAGATAGAGAGAACGTATAAAGCAGGTTCAGGGATTGAAATACGAATGAAACAAAAATTAATACTGAAACTCGTTTTGTTGGGTGACCCTGGCGTGGGTAAGACGTCATTGATCTCACAGTTCGTCCACGCGAGATTTCGACACTCTTATCAACTAACTGTTGGACTTGACATCTCTTCAAAGCAAGTAACACTAAATGATGGTCGAACAGTGACCCTTTCAATTAATGATATTGGCGGGCAAGCTCGTTTTGCTGCTATCCGCCATATGTTCTTCAAGGGTGCCCATCTAGCAATGTTTGTTTATGATGTCACCCGAGCTGAAACATTAGAAAATATTAAAGACCCTTGGTATAAAGAATTAATGGAATTCTGCGGACAACAGGGTAAATCTTCAGTTCAGACTATTTTAGTCGGCAATAAAGCTGATTTGGAGGATTATCGAATGATCGAGATAGAGGAAGGAATCACTCTCGCTAACGAAATCAACGCAAATAGCCATATTTCAGCCTCTGCTAAAGATAATATTCAAGTCGATGAAGCCTTTAAGACTCTAGCTCAAAGTTTTTTTGATGAAAGGCAAGAATAGGTTTAATTCGATGAAAATATTTGATAGGAGTGATCTTTGTGAGTACTGAAGCAGAATACATTTACCTAACATATCTTCCTACTTCGTTTTTTAAACGTTTAATAGATACATGGGAAAAGACTTCAGTCGAATTACACCCTAACGGGCTCCTTTCTAAAGAGAATAAAGAAACAACAATTAAACTAGTTAAAAATTTGACAGAATCTAAGCAAAAAAAAATTCAGAGATTCGCTGAAATTCTCAATATATCAGGTTTATGGTGGGATGTTTATCATATCCCAAAGATCAGACCAATGTCTCACCTCCAAAACCGCAAAAAAGCTTTTGATGTTGATAAATACTTAAAAGAGGCTTCAGCTAAGATTTCGGGCAAGTTTACCTTAAATGAATTGAGTGAGCATGCGCTTTTTATTCATATTGAGTTTTCTTCAAGGACAGCACGCCTCAGAAGAACATTCCGGTTTATTTATCTCCCATCAGTAAAGAAAATTCTTCTGGAACCACAAGAACTTGGAGTAGAGATTCTAAGGAATGAAATATTACCTTTCATCAGTAATGAGCCTGATAAAGTTAGTAGAAAACCTATTCGTGCATTATTAATTAAAAAACTCACAAAAGATTATGACGACCCAGAGCGTTCTTTTGTACTCTCCCACCTTAAGATAAAAGTTTCATTAGAAACATCAGGTATAGAAGGCTTAAACCAAATTATCATTAAAGGAGACAATGTACTTAGGGGAGCTGAAACACTTGAACAACGACATGAAATATCTCTTAAATTTATGAACTCTGGACCATGGATTGGAGCTGGAACTAATGATTTTACGCTTGAGGTTGGAAAAGGCCTTCAGATCCATCGAATGGAAGAGAAATCATTAAAGAGCATTGCAACCATGCTTAGCTTACTTTAAGTGACTCTCTTTCTTATAGAGTGAATGTAATGCTCCAAAATTCTGTGTCACAACGATATTTTTTCCTAATTTTTCTGGTTGTTTCGTTTGTATTTCTACCCAATTCAGAATATCCCAACGAAGTTATTTATGATAGTCAAAGACTATCATTAAGGAGTTATAATGATAAGACGCCTTTCCTTGATTTTTTAGTTATGTTTTGTCAAGGTATCCCCAGTTTAAATTCCTTCAACTCTTTAATCATATCAGAGTTCACCAATTTCCCTGTTATCCGTATAAAATTCAACAATTCCTGCATGAAATCTCTTTTTTTCAAGAAGTACCAAAAAGAAATCTATCAAATTGAACCAAACCTAGCTTTACAGAAATCTCTTCAAATCTCTCAAGATGGACTCTCTAGAGGTAGTATAGCAAAAGTGTCGATCAAAGATTCAACTGGGGCACAGTTTTTGCATAGTTTAGGAGTTAAAGGACAAGGTGTGAAATTAGGAATTATTGATACTGGTGTCAGAAATGATTCAGAAATATTTGGTACTCGTATAAAGAATCGTGAATCTTTTGTTACCTCAGCAAACGGGTATTCACATGACGTTCCAGATCCAGAAGATTATTGGGGACACGGTACAAATGTGGCCAGTCTGGCGGCAGGAACCACTACTGGAATTGCGCCAGAAGTAGAAGTTTTTAGCGCAAAGATAATTCATAACGCTTCAACAAAAGGTGCTGGGGGAGGTGGGGGGGAAGAAACCACAGCTGGATTACTCGAAGCAATAGATTTCCTTGTCAACAATTCGATAGATGTCATTAACATCTCTTTAGGACAATATCATAATCTACCAAGTGGACTCCGAGATAAAGTAATCAATTATATCTCGATTGTCCATAATATCGTATTTTCTGTGTCAGTAGGCAATTCTGGATCATCATATGGTGATAGAGGGACATTAAACAATCCTTCAACCGCACTACAATGTATTGCAGCAACTGCAAGTAATATTGAAGGAACTCACATTGCGAATTTCGCGTCACGAGGCCCGAAGGTTGATTACTCTTTGAAACCTGATATTGCAGCCCCTGGTATCGATACACCATGGGACGGGACTTCTTTCGCAACCCCAATTGTTGCTGGGGCAGCTGCATTACTCGTGGGTTATCTAAAAAGTGATAATATATCCTATTCAGCTGCTACAATTAAAGCTGCTCTTCTAGCTGGAGCACATACAATGGGAGAACCCATTTGGGAAGAAGGCGCGGGATTTATCAATATCACTCGAGCCTGGGAGATACTAAATTCAACCGAGAAAATTGAGAACAATTCCGATTTAGTTTATCTTCATCCTCAAAAGTTACCCTTTGATCCTTATGAAGTTCTATTTTCAGGTAGTTCTGTGGTTTTCAATCTCACGGTAATAAGCAGTAGAAGTTTTAATGCAACTGTGGATGTATCTGAAGAACTTTCTCATTTTGTCAGTACACCTAAGAAATCTTATACAATCAATAATACAGCTCTTATTCCAATAAATTTCACAATTCCAGCTTCAGCTGAGGTTCAATCGCTCTCAAGTAATATTTCTCTAGGTAACAATTCGCTGGCAGTAGAATTTGAAATACGGTTGCCAAATGCCAAAGTTCTTTTCGATGAAAGTCTCAATCGAATAGTTCGACATGGATATGGAACAAATATTTTTGAGATACAAGGTGATACATCGAGTACAATTGGTATGTTTTCTGCATTCACACGATTTCTTGCTTATGAAAATAATTACAGTGTCACCCCTCATATTAATGGTTCATTTCAACTGAATGACCTTCAAAATTATGACGTTTTGATTCTAGCTAATCCTTTATCGCTGGCAACTGACATTTACATGGATTGGGTTGAAAACCCAAGGAATGAGTATCTCTCTTTAACATCAAACACGATAGAAGCTGTTTGTCAATTTGTAGCATTGGGCGGAGGAGTCTTAATATTAAGTTCAGATGGTTCCTATTACGATATTACTGGAGTGAATGAACTCCTTGAGACTTTTAACTTACAAATTCAAGCTGAGTCTTCAGGAATAATTCATCAGACTACCATTGTTACCCCTCAAAATTTTACTATGGATATTTCCTCATTCCCTTTTTGGGGAAACTATATTCAAACGATAGGAAGCAATACTCAAGTTGTTGCAGAAACAGATGGGAAACCAACCTTGGCTTTTTATGAATGTTCTACAGGTGGGAGAGTTTTACTCTATGGATCCGATCTACTATTTGATAACATTGGTTTTTCAGATTATGCTTACAACGGAAACACTCAAAGTAATCACGTTTTGGCGTTTAACTCTGTTGCTTGGCTTGCCAGAGGAGAGCTCATTCAAAATGTCACTAATTCTCCAGATTTCCCCATTCATCTCATTGTTTTAGGTTTGTTTACTTCTATGATTATCATTGCTATTTTATTTGTCTATAAAACGAAAAATTAATTTCATCCAGAAAGAAAATCATCGTCAACATTTGATTTTAATTATTTAACCTTTTTTATTGGTTTAATTCATGTACAACCTTAATCTAGACCCTAGGTTCACCGAGACCTATGTACATACTCTTTTCTCGATCATCGTATCCAACAGTGGCCTTTGAAGTTAATTGATGAAATATTATTTGAATTATTGGCATGCCTGGGCTTAATTCAACGGGTGAGTTCGCACGATGAGCGATTTCGAGAGTCAAGGTGGAAGGCTTTTTTATTCCTGTACCTGGATTAACTAAACCTGCTGCCTGAACAACTATTCCTAGACGAGCGATGGAAGATTTTCCTTCTAGGGTGGCAGCATAATTCTTTGATATAGAAATTCTTTCAAGGGTGGAAGCTAAGACAAATTGGTTTGGTGACAACAAGAACGTTTCATCTTTTTCAATTTGAAAAATCTCTGAGTTCTTTAATATAGCCTTCCGATCGTTTGGTCGGAACAGCCTGCCATGGTGAAATACTAAAAATGTATCCCCCAGTTTAAGGTCAATGGAACACGGTCCTACAGCAGATTTATCAAAAGGAGAAATACTAATCTCTTTAGCCTCGATAGCTGCTATAATATCTTGGTACGAAAGTATCATTATTGATTTTCACCATATTGAATTTTTGTATATAAAAAAACCGATTTAGTGATTTTTTTGAAGAAACAAATCAGTCTAGGAATATTTTACACCTATATACCTTTTTTCAAATTTAATTGAAATAAATTTATTAGCGTTAATTATTCAAGTGAAGGCTAACATGAGTGACTCCCACCAAAATCGGTTAAAAGTTGTTTTAATGAAAATAATTGAAGGATTTTCTGACTATTTTGCCTCTAGCATTGAAAAATCCTACCATCAAAGTCCCACGGAAATTAATGTCCGAAATATAGCAGTAGAACGAAAATTAGGGACTACAGGAATCCATATTGTCAAGGTTCAACTTGATTCAGATCTAGGAGCTGATGATGCAAGTATAGCTGTGAAAATTTATGAGGAACAAGAATCAGCCTTGGAAGTAGTCAAAAGAATTAATATTTTGCAGAATCGCCTTTCACAATATGATACTTCTCTTGGGATTTCATCCGCAGCAGTCATTTTCTTCTCAAGAAATGTTGTAGTGATGGAGGGAATTCAGGGTGATGTATTTCGTGAATCCAAGATTCCTCGGCCTCAAAAATACCGATTTGCTGGAAGAGGCCTTGCAGCATTTCATGGTACAAAATCAGATCGTTGTTGGTTTGATAAATATAAATTATTATTAACAAGAAGTATGGAAAACATTCCTTTAGCAGAGGATTCAAAGAATGCTCTTAAAAATCTCTTTCAACAAGTTTTACCTCTTGCTGAACAGGTTTCCCAGTTTTCTGGATCCGTTAGCTTTGGAGATTTTCATCCTGGGAATTTAATTTTTGATGTTAGAATCGGGCAGAAACCAATGATAAGAACACACCTTATAGACCCTGAATATCTAGACACGTCTACTGAGCACGATCGTTTAGAAGATATCTGCAATTTCTTTGCGGTAGAAGCAGTAGATCAATATCGACATGATAAAACTTTGAAAAAATTCCGAATGAACATGAAATCCTTTTTATCTGGATATAGTGAAGTCTTAGCTCATGAACAGTCTTCTCTTGCAAAATATTATGGAACATATCTACCTGTGAATTTTCACTTGGCATTAATGGTCTTAATGAGCATACTAAACATTCAAGATATGGGTGACCTTTTTGGTGGTGAATCTGGCATCAAGAATGAAGTAATTCTTCGTTGTCAATTAATTGAAACCCTCTTAAATTGGAACTCTTTTCCTGATGAGGAAAATGTTTGATTTGGATTATATTTCAAAATTAGGTCAATAAAATGCATCACAAGGTCCTATACTCTCACGCAGGAATTGCTACACAGATCCTAATTCATGACCCTGAGAAGATGATGATCTTACTAGATACAGGTGACGGTATCGTCCGAGATTTGCTTAAGGAGGGGATATCTTTTCCGACATCAGTTCCTCTGTTTATACTTCTTACTCATGGCCATTATGATCACTGTGGAGGATTATTTTCATTATTGGGATTTTTAAGAATGATCGGACAAACGTTACCAGTAAACATCTTCTATCCAGCAGATTCCCATGAAATAAATGGGCTAATAAAATTGTTCCTTTCTTCATATTCCGATACTATTCCCTTTAAATTGAATATTTCTGAACTACAGCCCCGGGATGAAATCATTGTCACGGAGGAGGTTAGAGTAATCACGTATCAAATGACCCATATGGGATCTACCCTCTCTCATGGAATGTTACCTGAAATACCAGCTATGGGCTTCGCAATTTATAGAAAGGAAGAAAAATGGTTGGTTTTTACTGGGGACACAGGAATGAATGAAAATCTTCACAATTTTCTGAAAGATGCAACACATGCTTACATTGAAGCAACAAATGTGTTGAACCATCAATCATCTTACCATCTAAATGCAAAGCAAGCACAAGAGCTAGGAAAGCTAGCAAAGAATTACACCTTAGTTCATACGAGAAAACAGATGAATCATTGATTTTGTAGAAATGGTCAAAGATCCTTATAATTTTACGAGAATCAGACTGAAATAATTTTCAGTTAAATTAATGTTACTATTTAAATGCTGGTAGAGAATTGAGATAATCAGATGTTGTGAGTTCAGGCTCTTCACCAGAAATATATTGCAATTTCATCAATGGGGTTAATATGTTATCAAAATCTTTTCTGAAAGAGGTTGAAATAATCCACAAAGACACACATAGTGGTGCTGCAAAGATTGCAGAAAAATGTCTGACAGCTTTAAAAAGGGAATGTCTTCGATTTGAAAATAAACTCGACAGACAAATACTAAAAACTGGAATTAAACTGTTACTTGATACTCATCCCATGGCAACGATTGAAAGTGCTCTATTCCCTGTTTATTCGCGATTAACTCGACTCACAACTCCAAACAATATTAGGGATGAGGATCCTAAAGCTATAATCGAATTAATTTTCGCAACTCGTCTAGAACAAATGAGAATTGGAGAAAAGAACACCATTAATACACTTGTTAATACTTTAAAAGATAAAGATTCGCTTCTCACCTTTTCTCATTCATCTACTATAATTACTGCCTTATTACAACTAGCAGGGGAAGGTTACACGGATAAGGAGATATATGTTTTAGAATCCAGACCTTTAAAAGAAGGTGAAAGAACTGCGTATTCTCTGGCAAATGCTGGTTTCAGGAAAACTCATTTAGGCATCGATTTTGCTATTAATGAGTTCTCGGAAAACGCAGAAATAGCTGTTCTAGGAGCTGACCTGATTCACAATGGATTAGTTCTCAATAAGATTGGTTCTGCGACGATAGCTAAACTCTTTCAAATGCAATCGAAAGAAGTAATAGTTGCCGCATCACCCTCCAAAATATGTTTACAAGCATTGATTGAACAAGATAATGATAATCCATGGCTACCTACCATCCCCCATAGAAATGTAAAAGAAATTACAAATATTTCTAGTCCAAACCTTGTCATTTGGAATAAATACTTTGAAATGATAAAACCAGAGTGGATTTCGTCTTTAATAATGGATTGTAATCAATTTTTTCCACCTATTTCAGAGGGCCTCACTGAATTTCTTGAAAAAAGCTCGATCCAATTTGAAGTAAAGCAAATCAAAGAGACATGGCATGATGTCGATTTCACCATGGTTTAACCATGTGCCTTTACCAAGGTTTAACTAATTCAGGCTGAATCGCTGGATTGTCAAAAACAATTGTACCCCGATAAACATCTCTTTTCTTAGCCGGATGGATTTTGACAACAGTTCCCGAGGTAATTTTAATCTTCACACTTTCTTCTAAAGCAGGTTTATACGCTTCGTCAAAAACAAGCTTCCATGTTGAGTTATTGCTCTCATTCCATACAATGACGTTTAATTCATTTCGTTCATGATCCTTTGACAAATTGAGAATATGGTAAAATCCTTTGAACTGTTCAGCAGGTTCTTCATTTTCAGCAGCAGAAATTTCAAGAGGGAGTATCTTTTGCCAACCTACAGGAAAACTTCTTCGAGTTAAATCTTTCCCTTCTTCTTTTAACTTCTGTTTAAAAATTTTGAGAATTTTTAACTCGACCTCCACTAAATCTGGTCGAAGACGTGTTAAAATAAATAACCGTTTGATAGAACGATAAACGTCCTCTCGATCACCAAAATTCTTCACAATCGTTTTAAGGATCGCAATCGCTAATTCGTGTTGGTCATGAGAGTATAAATCATTTGCATACGTGTGCATAGAACTTATCATGCCATCTAAGAGCTCAGGGTTTCGCTTGAGGAGCAAAATTGCTTCATTTGGTTGTCCATTAGCAATTAAGGAAACAGTCAATCCAAGAAGCTGAGTTGGATGCATATCAGGATCTATAGAAGGAACAGATTCGAATAGACTAAGAGCTTGTTTATATTGTCCTAATAATAGAAATAATAATCCTTGAAGTGAAAGTAAGTTCTCAATTGCTTCATTACCAACAGAAATAAAATTCATGAACACACGACAAGCTTCAGCATGAACTAACGCTTCAACAATTTGATTTCGCGTTAATTTAAAGTCTAGGAGCCAACTATGATGCTCAAATAATTCTGAACGGAGCATACGTTCAACAATCACTCGCTGTTCGAGGTCATCTATAGAATAAATTAACTCAGAGCTTTTAGCCAAGATTTCGAGAAGCATCCGTTCTGCTTCCTGAATGTTATAACTTTCCCTTGTTTCTCTTGCTTTAATAACTAATTGCTGGGAGACAATCAGAGCGTCTTCAGGAGTTAAAATTTCTAGTTCTTTCGTAGGAGGAGGAACTTTCTTTTCTTTGATCTCAGCTATTGTACTCTCTGTTCCAACTTGAGCAGCAGATCGAACAAAACGCGCAGTATCAGTTAAATCACTAATCAACATGGCAACATCAATGTAACGTCGTGTTTTTTTCTTATAACTCCAAGAAGCATGAAATACTCGTTCAACAGTCTTATCTAGAATCTTCCGCATTTCAGGATCTACTACTGCTGCAGCTAGGATTGACACAAAAGATCCACAAGATAGATGTTCGATTCCTTTGAAAACACGATTTTCCTTAACGATTCGTGCCACTCCCTCATCATCCGATACTAAGGCGACTTTATTATTATCCTTGAGAGTAAATTTCTTTGCTAAAATCACAACATCAATATCTGCTGGATCATCTCTTACCCGAACCATTCGTTCTTGAATTGCATACCTTGCGGTTTGATTCCATAGATTTGACGCACGATTAACACGTTCTAATCGTATATATTTGGGGATACTGCTCCGCAATTCACGAAATCGTCCTGGTATATCTGATTTCGGGATTTCATCTGGAACCATAACTTCCATCCCAACTGATCCTGCAATTTTTTGTAGATTGGGTAATAGGGTGTCTGAAACACCTGCATTTAACAAGGAGATAAAAAAATTCGTATCTATTACAACAACATCAAATAGAGTAGCAGACATAGATTGTTACTCCGAAGCTAAAATTTTATATTTATCGAGATTATTTTTACAAACATCCAAGGTCAGAGGAAATTAACAATTTTCCAACTTAGAATCAGATAAAAGGAAATAGCGGAGGGCGTGATTCGAACACGCGTAAGACAGCTTTGCAGGCTGCTCCTTAGCCAATAAGACTGTTAATCCCAGATTTATAGCCACTTTGGTACCTCCGCACATATAGGTTCAGTTACTTAAGTAAAACCTTGTACAAATCAAATAACTCTTTGTACAAATCGAACCTTGGCTTTTAATAGCCTAATATAAACTTTGTGATTGCTTTCGTGCTAAATACTCAAGCACTGTTTGTACCATGTTAATCGCAATATTCAAACGTACAATGTATTAGTAAACATTTTTATATCGAACGTGTGGTTTTCAAACAAATATCTAACCGAATTATTCATTTTAGTCCACAATTGAGCTAGTTTCAAGTAAAATTTCTCCTCTTGAATATAATCACAAAATGACCATGTGATTCAAAACATTAAAGAGAGAAAATGTGATAATTCTTTTAGAAGGCATCAAAATGAGCGAACAGCAAGTACATGTTTTTGTACCATCGATGGATGGAGAATATGTTCCAGTTACATTCACCTCCCCTGAAGAAGATTTAAGGGACTCCGAAGTCCTGATTTTTGTAAATGATGAGGATCGACAAATTTTCATTTGGACAGGATCTAATTCGAATGTTAGGAAACGGTTTATCTCGTCACAGATCGCCCGTCAAATGAGGATGGAAAAAGGTCTAACACACCGCGTCTCAACAGAAGAACAAGGAAATGAAACAGCTAGATTCAGGGACTTTATGAATTCTCTTAGTGGGAAGAGAATTGAGGCTGAAGCGCTTCTGGAGGTTTCACCTCCATCATTTTCTACTGACCTGCCCGACCCCCAACCAGCACAAGTAATCACTCATCCAAGTACACTAAAGAAAGTGGCATCTACAAAATCAAAGTTCATAGATGAAAAGACGATTTCTGCGATAGAAGCACCTCTTCCTCCTTCTGCTCCTGAACCAAAAGTTGAACAACTAGCAGCACCAATTAAACCAAAAAGACTTGATAAAACATATTTTCACAGGGAAGAAAACACTATGGTAACTGAAACTAAGGCTAAGATTCTCTTCCAAGCTTCAAACGAAGACTTTGTAATGTCTACTCTTCATATTTCAACAGCATCTCAAGGAGGCAGAATTGCCTTTTATAGTGTCCCAAAGAAAACAAAAACTACTAGTTGTAAGACAGCAAAACCGATTCTTGTAATTTATATAAAACCTGATGCTAGTTCAATCATGGCATTAGATGATCTGAGTATTCCAATCCCAGCAGGCAATTCTATCTATTTTACATGCCCTGACAAGACATTTATTGGACTTAACATGGAACAGTGAAGTTATCGTTCAATTTCTCTTGAATTTTAGCGATTTTTGCGTCCAATCTAAAATCCAAGCTTCCTATCTACAATTTTTTTCAGAAAAATGGAGGGATAGCAAAACGAAATGCTCAAGAAAATGGATTTTAATAATTTGAAATAATCATATTTTTACCGAAATGTAATAGTTTTCCATAAAAAAAGAAATTGGAAGCTTTAATATGAGTGAACAGAAAATAAGCTCACGAATTCCTGGATTCTTTAAAATGAGTCCTGAACAACGTCAGAATATGATCCAAAAGCTTTGCAACTTAAATCAAGACGAAATAGATTATCTAAAAGAGTCTACTAATATTTTAGATAAAGCAGGTCAAGGACATTATATAGAAAATACCATTGGAGTCATGCAGATTCCTTTAGGTATCGCTACAAATTTTACTATCGATGGTGTGGATTATTTAATACCTATGGCTGTAGAAGAAGCCTCAGTAGTAGCAGCAGCATCAAACTCTGCAAAAATTGCTCGCGTTGAAGGTGGATTTTTCACTAGTTCCACACCACCAATTATGATTGGTCAAATTCAGATTATCAACGTTCTTGATCCTAATAACGCTCGGGAGAAAATTCTAGAGCATGAGCAAGAAATAGTACAGCTGGCAAATAAACAGGATCCTATCTTAATCAAATTTGGAGGAGGATGTCACGGAATAAACGTGAAAGTATTACAAAGCGCAATACAAGGAGCCATGGTTATTGTAGAACTTTTTGTGGATGTTAGGGATGCAATGGGGGCGAATGCTGTTAATACAATGAATGAGGCCGTTGCTCCTCTACTAGAAAGGATTACAGATGGCCAAGCCCTTTTAAGAATAATATCGAACCTTGCAGATCGGCGTTTAGTAAGAGTAAGAGCAACTTTTAAAGCGAGTGAGCTCGAAACAAAAGAGATGAAAGGAGAGGAAGTTATCGATGGTATTCTTAACGCATATGCTTTTGCAGAAGCAGACCCTTATAGATGTAGTACTCATAACAAAGGTATTATGAACGGGATAGATGCTGTCGCTATTGCTACTGCACAAGATTGGAGAGCGATCGAAGCAGGTGCTCACACATACGCTGCAGTAAAAAAATCTGGTAAATATTCCTCTTTGACAACTTGGGAAAAAGATACTATTGGAGATTTAGTAGGGACGATAGAAATTCCTCTTGCTGTTGGTTTAGTAGGAGGAGTCGCTCGCATTCATCCTCTAGCTCAAATTTCTTTCAAGATTTTAGGATTAAGCGTTCCTGGAGGAGCTCTCAAGCTTGCAGAAATTATGGCTGCAGTTGGATTGGCGCAAAATTTTGGGGCACTTCGAGCTTTAGCTACTGTTGGTATTCAAGCAGGACATATGAAACTACATGCTCGAAATCTAGCAGCCTCGTTAGGCGCAAAAGGGGCATTAATCGATCAAATCGTCGAAATAATATCACAACGAAAATTAAAAGTAACCTTTGACACTATAAAAGAAATTTACGATGAAGTGCAAGCTAAGAGCTTGAAATCATAAAAAAATAAATTGTAAGATCCAGAGAAACAATCATTATAATGATTTACAATGCTTCAATATTGAATGTTAGGCTCAGGTTATATTCAAAAAGGAAGAAAGCTATTCTTTCTTAAAAAAACCCTGAACATTATCTAAATAGTCCAAACCATAGTCGATATCACCGTTTTCTGCCCATAAATCTTGTTCCATCAACTTTAACCGACACTCTGGATTTAATAAGTTGAATTTCTTCAGAAGGGTCACTAGAATTCTACCAGTTGCTCCCCAGATGATTTCTCCAAAATAATCAAAAAATGGAACTTGGAACTTAAAACTCTCTTGATATGTCATTTCTCTTATTGAAAAATGGTCTGGAAGAACTAGATCTGAGATCGGGGCTTCCAGAACATAATCGATTTCAGGAACGTTGATTTGATTTTGATCAACCTCACTATTATCCTCAATGAATCCTACAACTGGTGTAACAACATATTTGCTTATTGTTAAAAGATCATCAAGTAAACCAATTACATGAATCTTTTGAATACCTACTTCCTCATGAATTTCTCTTAAAGCAGTATGAATTAAATCTCTATCCTGGTCTTCATGTCTTCCTCCAGGGAAAGAGATTTCCTTTTTATGATGAGACACAGTTTCAGTTCGACGTGTGAAAACGATAGCCCAACCATTCTCCCGATAAATGAGAGGGATTAATACTGCTGCCCGTTGAAAACCTTCTGGAAGATCGACGATCAAACGGGAATCATTCTGAAGGATTGAACGTAATTCCTTTAAACAATTCGGAATATCTGACAATTAAAGCTCTCGACCACCCCCTTTGGATATTTGTTTATTAAATTATTTAAATCAAGTAAATTTTTAATATCCTATAGTTACAATTTGTAACTATACTGATAACAAAATAAAGTGAAGTAGAACGGAATGAGGTTTTAGCTCGTGCCTTTCATCAATATTACTTTTGGGGAAGCAAGTCAAAGCATGCAAGATCCTTCGTTCATCGTTCAATTATTGAAAGAGAATAAAATTAACCCAAAAGAGGCTGACCTTCTTGAGAAACTAGGGCTTTATTCCAGAAACAGCACTCCTGAATTACTCACTGAAATTCAGAAGCTTTGTGAGCAATCATTCGGAAGCGAGGGCAAAGAGGCTTTTCAAAGATTGTCTCATTTTGTAAAAAGCAACAATAAACGTGTTTCTTGGGTAATTTTTTCAAGGACATTTCAATCCATTACGTATGACGACAGGAATCCTCTGGAGGACTATAATCCCCGCATATCAGAAGTTTTAGTTATTGAATCCAAGTACAGAATCATAGAATAATTAACCAAGTGACTAGAATGCCAAAAACAGATTGTGAAGATTTAGTAAGAGAGGGAACCGAAGCCTCAAAGCATTCTCTCACGATTTCAGCAAGTTTATTTGAAGATGCGGCCAAATGTTATGATGACAAGGGAGATCGAAAAAAAGCAGGCCAATATCTCACATTAGCAGGAGATTTCTTTCTTGACTTAAAAAATAGAGAAAAAGCGGCTGTATGTTACGGTAAAGCAATTATGCGCCATTTAATGATTGATGATATTGAAACTGCTGAAATATTACTTGAAAAAGGGAAGGAATATGGATTTTCCTCTACAACGCATCAATATCGAATTGCCTTAGATGCGCTTGAACGCCAAACACAATCAAAAATCGAAGAAGAAGAAGAAACGGAGGAGGCAGCTATAGAAGTAGAAGCACTTCCAGATATTGATATTCTACCGATTGAGGAGGAAGAGGAGTTAATCCCCCTCAATCATTCTTTATTGATATCCGAGGAAGAAGCTCAACCAATAAAGAAAGATTACCTAGTTCCTCAGCTTGAGAATGAAGAATCATCAACCCTGAGTTCTTTCGCGGTTCTAGCAGCTATTTCCAAGGCAACAAGGGAAGAAAAGTACCAAAATATCCAAACAAACGCAGTAGTGAAAGATAAAGAGGGCGGAGCGCGATTTATCGATCCCGAGGTCACATTAAACCCTTTTAAATCTATTGAAACCTCAATAGAGGGGATTGAAGGGGATGATACTCTCTCCTCATCAGTTGAAGCGCCTAAAAGTACTGATGAATTGAAACAAGATACTGCTAGCGAATTAACTACAGCTGATGTATTGAAAAGTACTGACAATTTAGATCTGGATTATGTTTCAAAAACAGAGCTGACTAATGTATTTGAAGAAGAACTATTCAACATTGAAATTGTCAACACCATTCCGTTTCAATGGGAGGTTGTTGATGTAAAGACTGATTTTAAATTGGAAGAAAAAACAAGTTCAACCGATGGATTAGTATTTACTTGGAGAAAAGACCAAATTGAACCAGGAGAAAAGATTGCTGTTGAATATATTTTGAGAAAACGAGTTGAACGTTCAATAATTCTTAGAAAAGAAAATAAAGTCTCAGTAATAAGCTCATTTCATTCAGTTAAGCAAGACTTGGAAGCTAGGATAGACTTCGTAAATACAACGGGAATGGTTCTACGCGAAATCCTAATTGAAGATGTTATCCCACCAGAATTGATAGTTAAACAATCAGAACCAAGTTTTAAAATTAAACCCATTAATCTACCAACACCAGAATCTACACTGTATAGATGGATCTTTAGTTCTCTTAATCCAGGAGATAATTTTTCAGTTTTTTACCGATTTCACGAGAGACCTCTTACTAGACACTATAAGGATGAGGTTGAATGTGTTGCTGGAGTTATTAAAATAGAAAAGATTTCGCAACCTATCGTAGATTCAAAAGATTACGAATACCTTTGGTACTATTCAATTTCAAATCCGATTACTGAAAAAATTACTCTTACAGACCGAATACCTTCAGATTTCAACATTACAATGGTAGATCCAACTTATCTAAAACCTGCCATTGGAAAAGAAAAAGCTCAAAAACTTTTATCTTGGCAATTAAAACCAGAAGACAAGTTTACCAGCATGATAATAAGGATAAATGGCTCCGAGTCATTTACAGCCTTAGCACCAACTGTAGAACTCTCACAATTGGGTGAATTTCAGTTAGTAGACCGAATGACAATATCAGAGAAAAAATTAATTGATCTTCGTCGCTTAAGAGAAATCTCAAGTAGGGATGACTAATCAATTAATGTTAATGTACACTTATCTTCTCGAACAGATCTGTTAATAGTTAACTTTTTACTAGTGATTCTTAATATGTCAGAAAAGCCTTAAGGAAAACAGATTATTTTAAAGCCGTAATAAATAAATTCAATAGGTTTTTATAATTAAGTGATATAGATTGGAACCATTCAAACCAGAGGCTCATGAACCCGAAAGATTGGATCTTACTATCCTCGCCGTTCGCTGGGATGATATCTCAGGGCCTTCTATAATATCCTTATTCCCAGTGGCATCATTAGACGACCCAGAATCCGTTGCTCTGCAAATTTACCTCGCTTCTGTTACCGTTTTTGGACAACATGGTCATTCTCAGCGTACAGAGTTCTCTGTTCCCTTATTAAGTTTGGGTCAAAACATAACAGCCCGTGTTGCATTTGATTCATGGATAGACCCCTCTTTACGTGGTAAAGAACGTCCTTTCTTTTTAGCATTTTTATCTGAAAAATCAACAGAAAAAGAGATGAATTCTCATCTTGAAACGTTTATTTTTGAATATTTAGACGTTTTAAAGGAAGAAGGCTCTAATTTTTCTGCTCAAACCATTTGGGAAAAGATTATCGAGTCACTTAGCACAAACGAAGATAGAGAAAAACTTGATGCAATATCTTTCGATGTGGACTCTGATTACGCTATCCCACGAGCTCTTCAGGATCTAGAAACCGCTAGAAATGCTTGGGAAAATCTCAAAGACAGAAACCAGCTATGGACTGCTCTAAAAGTTGCAAATCGATTGGAAAACGTTGATGATCAAGGAGCAGGTCACGCATTTTCGTTGGTTGGTCAAATATTTTTAGCAGGTAACAATTTCCGAGAAGCAGGGGAGGCATTTGGGAAAGCTGCTGATGCTTATGCTCGAGTTCGATTATTTGAGGAATCTGGAGAAGCCTCGTGTTTTGCCGGTAATTGTGCTTATCATATTCAAGAGTTTGAGAGAGCAATTGAGCTTCTCCAAGCAGGCGCTATGTGGGTAAAAGATCCTTTATTGATCGCCTCACTCAACAATGACATGGGGATTGTACTCCACGAACAATCTCGCTTTGATGAAGCTAATTCCTGTTTCGAAAAAGCAGTAAAATTAACAATGGAAAAAAATTATCGTTTAGCAGCAAAATATTCATCGACTTATGCCAGTAGGTTAATGTTTCAAGCTGAAAAGGAGAGGGAAGAAAATCCTGCTTATGCTCTTGGATTAGTTCGAAGATCAGCAGAACAAAGAGTTAAAACAGGGCATTTTTTACTGATGAATGAGGAAAAACAGAAGGAAGCTGCAACATCATTAATTTTAGCAGTAAATGCTTACTTTTCACTTGGCAATAATAAAAAAGCAGTTAAACTTCTAGAGGAAGCCACTAATTTATTTATGGAGACGAAGGACTATATATCTGCCAGTAGATCACTATATGACGGAGCCAGAATTATAAAAGATTATAATAGGGCCTATGAATTGCTTTCTAGAGCTGAAGGCCTCTTAGAAGAGCAAGAGTCTAGCATTCAAAAAGATAGAATTCTTGGTTTGGTTTCATTTGAAAAGGGGAGAATCGAGGAGATAAGAAATCAATTTCAATCAGCCATTGACTCTTTTGACATAGCGCTCAAAAGTTTAAAGGAATCAAATGCTCCTGTTTCAGATTTTATTCACATTCAGATTCAATCTGCAAACATTCTTTTTCGATTGGAAGATTTTGAAAATGCGGCTCAAATGTTTCTCGCGGGATATAAAGGATTATCAACTCTTCCACCTACTGAATCCCTCCTTGAACAACGAAAAAAAACCTTGTTCAATGCTTTGATTAGTCTTAAGCGTGCAAGTAGAGTCTATCATGATGCTGGTATTGTAGCATTAAAAAGAAAAGAAGAGAAAAGAGCGATTGACATGTTCACTCAATCTATTTCCCACATGATAGAATGGATTGAAAATAACACTAAGAATAATAGAGAAGAAGTACAAAAAGTCGTTAAAAACCGAATTTCCCTCTTAACACTAAAAATGGATCAAATTATACAAGCGGAATCTAAATTCAAGCTAAAATCAATAATTAAAGGCTTAGATATGGCTCTTCAAGCTTTTGGATCCTCAGAAAACAATTTTTGAGCCCTAAAAATTCTTGTTTTCTATTCCTAGTTTCATTCAGTAATCATTCAAACGAACTTCAACTTTAGTTTATTTTCGATTTCATCTTTCTCTTTTTTCAATTGAATTTTTCTTGCTTTCAATCGATCTATTATTTCCGTATGCTTACTTTCAGAAATTTCATTATTAAGGAATTTTTCATCAGCTACATTAATAGATTCTTCAACACGGGTTAAAGCTACCTCTATTTCTTGTAGCTGAGGATCATCTTTCGGTACACCTTCAGTATCGAGATCTAACGTGACAATTTCTGGGGATGGTTGTTCCTTAGCTACTGTTTTACTGAATCGTACCTTAGCTCTCTTTTCTTTTCTCTGACGCTTATGTTCATGCTTGTGTTCTCTTCGATGAAAACCTGAATCATGCGTCTCTATTCCTTTTAAGCCCTTTAGGCCTTTTAAACCTTTTAGTCCTTTTACGCTTTTAATTCTCATGGAGGTATCACTTAATACTTCATCCTCTCCTACAAGAAACCCTAGCTTTTCTCCTTTCGAATCAGTTAATAATAGCTGAGGATCCTCTTCAAAAAGAGTTTCTACTCGCTTAGTAAATAATTGGTCAAAGTTACTCTTATCTTGAATGATTTTTGATCGCATTGCGTCTAAATCAAGCTTTTCTCCCTCTTGAATATCGATTCCAAATACTCTAACTCTTTCTCCCTTTGGTGTATCAATAACGGAAACAAAAGGAGTTTGTACAAATGTATATTCAGATGTTTCCAAAACTGTGACAAAACCTCCAAAAACTTGAACATATTGCCCAACTCCCTTCATGTCGATTACTTTTACTAAACCACCTAAAATGTTAACCAGTTCAAGGTTTTTCGATTCAAAAACATATACACCTGGTAATCGTACACGAGAATAATCTTCTGTTTCTTCAATAGCATACTTTGAGGGAGCAGTGTCAAGAACTGATGAAAAGATTCCTTGTGGTCCGCGCCATGCTTTTAGATCATTCAGTGCTTTTTTAGTTTTCTCAAAGATCTCTGTTGCAACCTCTATTCCTGCGTCTTTCAACTCCTTCTGCGTCAAGTCACTCATTTCTATTGGATTTAACTGGAGTTGAATATTATCCCACTCTTCTGGTTGTAACCATAATGTGGTAGTTCCCTCAATTTCCTTTTTTGTTGAAGTTTCTTGGTTTTCAGCTTTTGTCTCTAATTCGGATTTACCCATTAACACTAACGCTGTACCTTTATCTGTGACAGTTGGTACAGCAATTGCCCCTTTGCTAGCTGACACTGTGGTTTTTCCTTTACTTATAAGCCTCATTCCATCAGTTGGGATGGTGTAGACTCGCTCTGGCCTTTTAAACTTAGTTTCTTGAATTGTCTGAGCAAAATTTTGAACACGATTGCCAAGGTTACTTGTAGGGTCAATGACTTGAGCTTGGCCAGAAATAGAATCTAACAATGAACCAAATTTTCTTTTATTATGTCTTTCTGGGGTGAAAATCAAAATTATTCCAATAAATAGACTAAGAAAAGCGATATATTGAAAGAGCTCGATATAAGCCGAACTAATCCACTGGAGAAATAAGAAAATTAGTAAGCAAACACTACCGAATAATAAAGCATCACGCAATCTTTCTTTCTGAGATTTAAGTGCTTGGTACTGATCAAACAAATCAGTTGCACTCAGTGAGAGTTGTTTAGGAGCAACAGGAATTAGATTCCCAATTAAAAACATACCAAATGCGACAAGAAGTAAAAGATCGAAATCCAAGGGCAAAATAGGAATAGGATGAAAAAGGTAAATCCCTTTGAAAATGTAAAGAATTAATGTTGCCAGCCAGCAGCTCTGAAGAATCCTTTGGATATAAAATAAGTACCCTATCTTAAGAGTCCTAGGGGAGAAACCATTCCATATTATCGCTAGAGGAACAAGAATGCATACAATTGCTCGCTCGAGTTCACCATAAGAAATTGGTAAATTTGGATCCCATAAATTCGGAATTGTAAAATCAGGAGTGAAGATCAGAATCAGGATATAGAAGATGAGAATTTTTATCGCTCTGTTCAGTGGAGAAGCCGCAGATTTTTCTGTTTTTGCAAAGAAAATGTATAACGGTATGAATATGAGAAGAACAATCAAACCACCAAACATTGAAGCACGGAATATTGGATTGTTAGGGAATAAAAAGGATGTCATCCACCAAAAAATTAATAGAAACAGAAATAATAAATCAACAAACGTCCTCGGCTTAAGAAACTGCTCTGTTTGGTCTAATGCAAATCCTTCTAGTGATCTAGGAAATTGATACTGGCTTGTCAATCAGAATTCAACCTTATTACAGTATTGGTCTCTTGTATGGCAATAGGGAGTCATTTTATAATAATATTTTAACAAAATCCCTATGTATTAAACTTACACTTTGATTTATATATACAGGTTTTGGGGTAAATAGGATTCGAGTAAATTAATTGAAATCAGAGAAAAGTCTATTAAAGTGTCTGAATACCCCTATACTATTTTATTTTACTAATTATTGAGTAATTACACGTCCTCCGCAAAATTTACACCCTTCATCCGTAATTTCTCCTGAATGAACTAATGCTCCACATTCCGAACATACCAACTGTTCTTCAGCGGGAGTATCCAACTCCAATTCATAGTTTTCCTGGTTGTTATTTGAACCATTCGAAAAAGTTTCGTTTTTCTCCAGCTCTTGAAGCTCTTCTGAAGTAAATAGGGGGATTTCTTTGTTAATATCTTCCTGTTTGGCTTTATTCACAGAGTTTGAGTGTGTCTTAGCCTTTTTGATTTTTTCTGTTCTCTTAGATCTAATTGGTTTTTTAACAATTTCATTAGCAAAGTTCATTGATAAAGAGTCAGAGGTTTTCACATCGCTTTGAAAGAGGCTTTCTAAACTCGGACGCGTTGGTTTTTCTTGAGAAAAAGTCACTGTGCTCCCAGATCGTTTCTTAGTCTTTATTGAGGACTTGCTACTCTTTCGTCTTTTCTTCATAGCTAACTTCTTTTTTTCTGGGCTAATCGACTGTTGCTCTTGGGAATCTTGAGTTGTTAATGCTTTTTCAGGGATTTTGGGATATGTTTCGATATCATTCAAGTCTAATTCCTGTTGAGAATGTGAAGTTAATTGTTGAGCTTCCATAGGATAGCGGATCATCCGATCGTAGATTCGTCCAGGGCCAAAAACATCTTCAGTATATTGACGGACATCGATTAACTTCTTTAGATCTTCTTTTGTTGAGAGTTCACCGAGCATAAAACTGAGAGTAGCGATTGCGTGTTTAACTAATACTTCTTTAATTTTACTAAATTCAAAATCAAAAATCTGACGGGGGATAACATGGTTCCCCTTGATATTTAACATTTGGATCCGTGTACCAGGATCCACAGAGAAACCGAGATCCTTTAAAATATAAGCAGCTGATACCTGAGGTAATTTCGACTTATAAGCCCTTAATGGTTTATTAATTGCCTTTGGTTTTACAAAATAACTCGGGTCTATTCGCCCCTCAACCATTTCAGACCGAATGAGATTGGCGGTATTAATTGCGTTTTGGTACACTTCGCCAAGTGTTCTTGGGTCATCTGGATTGTATTGTTCTAAATAAGCGCCGATGACCTTTTCTTGAAAATATTTTTGTAATTTTGAGAAATCTGCTCTTTTGGATTCTAAACCTGTTAATTCTTTCTCTACCCACGTTTGTCTTTGTTCATCATGATTGAAAACAATATATTTTTTCTTTCCCATAACAAATTGGAAGTCATAAGGACCATCTTGCTCGAATTGAATGAGACTCTTACTTGCACGGGTGATTGATTTACCGTCATTCATCCAATAATTGTCATTTCTCGAAAATGTAGCTACTTTCTCATTGAGAATTTTATCAATAAGTGTTACACTAAATGTTTTTGATTTGTTTTCTTTAAGGTGGTTATGAATCGTAACAGGAAAATCCAAGGGAAATAACTTTGGAACCCAGAGCCAAACACCATCAGTGTCGAGTTCTGTCACTAATCCAATTAGTTCCAGCTGATTAGCGGCCCAATATATCAAATCTGCTGATAACTTTGTTGTTATTCCTGCACAGGGAGTACTGGCATTCCTAACCCCTCCTTTCATACCAAGTAGACCATAGATAGAATTTAAAGGAACCTTCATCCCTAATTGGGTACTATCATGATATTTTTGTTGACGCAATAACTCTGGGGTAATTGGTTGGTTATTCGCTTTTTTCTGTATAATAATTTGCGTTAGACGATTAGTTTCAATTTTATGACGAACACGTGTGTTGAAAAAGTCATCCATGATTCGAACAATAAAATCGTATGCTTTTTGACACACACGCGAACTCACTGATAAAAGAATGGAAATTTTCTTGGTTCTTACGTCAAGGCTCATAAAAACATTAGCTGGGAGTTTAAGATTTTTAGGAGCGTCATCAAATACCACAAAATGATTCTGATCTAAAGTAGCTGTCAATTGTGTTGCGTCTACCGAGTTCTTGAGCCATTGTTGAAGGGTAACAAAGGGATTATTTGGTATACTTGATCCAAAGTATGTCTGATTAATTGGGACATTCTCAAATTCAGATCCCTTAAGAATAAAAGCTTCAGTCTTCTTTCCATCAAACGTGAAGAGTTCAAGCGAACGGGAAATATTTGATTGAATTGGTTCATAATTCTTACATTTAGCCTCGATCTCCGCGGTACAGACCGAGTGAGGGCATCTCCGAGATTCTTCCGATTTGAAGCGGCACGGACGATGAGCAGTAAGTTTAATGACCCAGTCGCCCTCAAAAAAACAACTATTGTCAGCCTCCGCCAGATCACACATACGACACATGGTTAAGGGAACGATCCCTGATGGTTGAAGTTTATATTGCCGAATTTGGGACGGATACATTGAAGTAACGTCAACGTGTATACCGTGCAGTTGAGTTTTTCCACTCAGGGAAGACAATTGGTCAATTTGGGCTAGAATATCAGTAGTAACCTCATCAACGTTCACTGGATGATAAGCAGAAATCTCTTCCAAAATGTTTCGTACGTAATCTAATTGTTTCGTGAGCTTTTGAGGTGGTGTGCCATTTTTTAAGAGTTCAACTTCAAATTGTTTGAGAAATTTGACTGGATCTTCAGAATACTCTACTGTCACTCCTCCGATGCTGGTTAAGAGAAGCTTATCAAATTCTTCTTTAATAACTTTCTTAGCCAGCATTTTGCTTTCTTTTGCAATTACTTTTTGGACGATTTTTTTGAGGCTTCTTACAGCTTCTTTATTAACCGTATAATCATAATAGAGATCACGTCGCCATATCCCTGGTCTTCGAGCTTCAACAAGGCCCCCTGTGTACGCTAAGGATTCAATATGAATGCTAGGTGAAAAAGAATCGATTTCGTTTTGTCCTACTCTCCTCCGTCCTATGATTCCATGTTGATGATCTTCAGCATCAATTAGAAGATCATCGAGTGTTCCAGCACGTCGAGTTAACAATTCCGACGCGGAAACAGGAAACATTTGACCCATTGAAATAAAAAAATCTACGACTAATTCTCGGACGTATTTCCAAGTAATGTATCCATCGCAACAAGCATAAGCTGCTGCTCCAACTGGATCCTCTTTAATATTAAATAATGCTTCCCTTCCTATTGGTTTGATTTTTAGCTTCTTTTCAACACTAGGTTTGAGGCCTAAATCCTTCTTTGGAAGATAACTATATTTTTCATTAAACAAATATGCGTCTAAATGGATAATTCCTGCTCCAGATACATGATCAATATTAGCAGCAGAATAATACTTGTATAAATCTTTTCTAACCAAAGCTCTTTGACTATTTTTGAATAGGATTTTAAAACCAGTCTCTTTTTCTAATGAAATTTTATGCTTCTCAGATCGAACAGCGAGAAAAGGGATGTCGAAACGACCTCCAAAAAAATCTGTGAGAATATCAGGTTGATATTCTCTAATAAATTGATAGAATAATTGCAATAGTTCTTTTTCTGTTTTTGTTATAACAAATTTTACTGGAAATCGCTCGAGAATCGTGGATGAATCTATTTTACCGTCGGAATTTTCCCAATCGACCCAAGGTATCAGGTTATTCTCATCACTTTGTCTTAAGATTATTTCAATATCTTGAAGATTATTCGATTTTACAACATTTGAATTGACAAGAAGAACGTTCTTATCGCCAGTAAACAACGAAATCATGGAAATTGCATCTTTATTGGGATTAGGATCACGAGTCAATTCAAAAACTGTTTCAATATCAAAAGCTAGAATTTTCAAATGAGGGGGAGCTTTATTGGGAATTAAGGAAAGATTTTGGATTACACCACCAGTGATCTCTGCTTGATACCATGCGCCTACCCTGATATTGTGATCGATCGCACAACGATGGTGAAATAGGACATCCGCTTCTCTCCATTCTTTAATTCCAGATATTTCTTCAGATTTTGCGCGTAGAGTCGGAACCGATCCTGGACGATCAACTGTAACCTTGATAAAAGGTTTTTTAACAAGAAAAGTGAGATTAGCTGCATCGTAATAATTTCCTTTCTCTACTTTACTTACTTGTTTCTCTCCAATTTCTTTAATTCGAGCCATTATACGATTGGTCTCGCTAGAGGAGAGATTACTGTCCAATAGGAGATAATAATATGGTTCATGTCTCAAGAAAGCTTTATGTTTCTGATGATTTTCATCTAAAAAATAAATCTGAATCCCATTTACCAGTTTCGATTCCTGGTTTTCATACGTATCTTCCCAATAACTATGGGTCTCAAAATCTAGGATGAAAATGGGGATGTTTTCTCGCTGATTATACAGAAATGATTGAAACCAAGAGCGATAGCCTGCATAAGAAGGTTCAGACCGCCTTGATTTCGACATAGCATCTTCTCTGATTGTAAATTATATAAATGGAACCAATAAATTATGTGTATAGCCCAATTCTATCTTCTAGGAGTTTTTTCGGAGCAAGATTCATCTTCGATTTTACTATTCGCGTTTGCTTGACCATGTTTTCCTCTTGAAGTCGTTGAAATATGAGATAATTATATTCAGAAAAAGTCCCTCAACTGAATTGGGTGTTACAAATTGACACATCTCGACTTAAAAAGGTACATGATACCTTTAGGCTTTTAAAAGGGGCCTTTATAAACTCTAGTTTAGACTATGGGCTTTTATAAAGAAGATATATCTTTATAAAGTACCTTTATATACTCTGATTTTTGCTCTCTCTTTTTTCCTTCAAAGAATCAATAGCACAACGAATAACAAAAATAAATTATTAACGTCGGTATCCTCGCCAAAGGGCAAAAAATGGAAGAAGAATAAAAACGTTGGGTACGGGGTTTCCTCAAAAAATTGAGTCCCTTTAATTATGACAAAAGAGAGACAACTCTATAGAAGAATTTTTTCTCCAATTCGCAACTTTTATTAACGACATACATATAACTAAAAAGAGAAGGAGATTTTAAAATATAGGAGGTCTTTTCTCAAATGTCGTTCTTGGTTAGATTATTTGAAAAATATAGGACAGAAATTTTTGGCATGTTTGCTGCACTTATTTTAATATTAGCAGGTTTCTTTATTCCTTCCTTTATCCCAGACGAATTAATAGAACAAGAAGAAGGAAACTTACTAGGTTTTCAAGATGCGACTTGGTTTAAGACTATGATCACAGTTTTATTCATCGGAATGGGAATCCTATGCTTTGTATGGTTGGTAGTAATTAACAGATTGATAGTACATAGAAGTAAAAAAGAATATATGTATTGAATGACCCCCTCTTTCATTTAGATTAGTCCTACTCGAATCTGCTGGGAAAATTCTTTAGAAAAAAAATAAATTGAAACAACAACCTTTTACTGATTTGGAAAAGGTCTCCTTTCATTTTAGAACTTAAAGATGGAGGAAATAGACATCACTTATTCATGGACTAAATTTTCGCGAGTATCTGAGATTCCTAAAGAAATTACAAACATTCTATTAGAAATCTACTCTCAATTAAGTTTATTAAAGATTAATATTGATCTAAAGGAAACAAGACTAAAATCGCAAAGATGTAATGACCTTATAATACAATTCATCTGTCTTCTATTCTTCAATCCAAATAATATCCCATTATTCAATAATAAAAGGTTTGATAATTGGTCAGAAGTCTACAACTGTTATGGTAATCCTGAAGAAATAATTCTTTCAATGAAGGATTTATCAATTCCGGAAAATATTGTAAAATTACTGGTTAGTGAAAATTTTAGCAAAAAAGAAAAGATTTGGAACAGCCCATTAAAAACAATGAATTGGGGTGCAATAGCAGATCAACTATCTACAAAATTTCAGTGGGAGCGAAGCTACAATGATTCAAAACTCAAAAAGAAGGGAATAATTTCATTAGAAATCTTCGATGAAATTACAGCTCAATTAAAAACACATGAATCCTCTACTAAATGTAATTGGGGTGTTGTTTATACACCCTATCCTCTAGCAGCTCACATAACTGAAGAAAGCCTGCTTAATTGGATAAAGATAACTTTTCATGGCTTTAATGAATTTAATTCACTATCTGATTGTCAACAGGGCATATTAGAACAAGACGAAGAATTGAAATCTTTATTTCTAAGGACATTTGAGAGAATAAAAATTCTAGATCCAGCAACCGGGACAGGTGTGTTTTTATTTGCTGCTGCAAAACAAATGTTGAATATTTCGAAACAACTTAAACCAAAAATATCTACTCAGAAATTAAAAATTAAAATAGTCAAAAATAACCTATTTGGGTTAGATACAGATCCTTTAGCGATTAAAATTACTTCTCTTAAATTCTGGCTGTGGATAAATTGCCAAGAGGACAGGGATTTAAAAGCTGATTGTTCATTTAAATGCAATATTATAGAGGGAGATAGCCTTTTTGGATTTCAAACCTTACCATCAGATTTTGGGAATAATAATCTGCCAAAAATGAAGTTGAAACAGAGAAAAGATCTGTTAAATGATCAATATGACCTCAAAATGCTCAATCAATTTGTTCTTTACGAATTAACGATGCCTCCAAAATCTTTTCGAAATTTGAGGTATCTTGGCATGGTCCTCGAAGAGTTCTTAAAGAAAAACACAATCAAATATTTCATTTTAGAAGGAGATAGGGCTCGCTGGAATAATGAAAAACATAAACTAGACAAAAAAATTAGGAAATATATTCGTTTTTCTCTTTCACAGTCACCTTCTTCATCCTATACCCTCTATGCTGTTTTTACACATCCACTTAACTCTGAAGAGGATGCAATATCCTCTTCTAAGGTAATATGCAAAGCCTATTCAATTCCAAAGAAATTTCATTGGATAAATTTTGGAGATAATACCCAAGAATTCGACTTAATCGTTGGAAATCCTCCTTATATAGCATTAACAGATTTACCGACGACTACACGCAAAATGTTGCATGTAGAGTATCCAATAATCTACACAGGAAATAATGATTTATCATATTTTTTTATTTATCGAGCAATTTCAGCTTTACGTGCAGATAATGGAATATTATCATTTATTCTTCCGAAATATCTATTGCATAGTGTATATGCAACGAAAATTAGGGAATTTATTTTACAATCATCTGGAATTATTCAAATCTACGATTTAGCAATGTTTTCTATTTTCAAAAAAGCCAACATCAAGAATATTATTTTATTCTTGAAGAAAGGATCCTTTTCCTCCAATCAGAGTTTTGCTTATCATAAATACCACAAGGGAATTGATAAAGTTATTAGAGAAACAAAAAGAATTTATCAATCTGATTTAAGACCAGAAAAGTGGAAATTACTTGACCCCCAGACGCTAAAACTCCTTAATCATATCAAATTAGTTTCAAATATGAAGTTAAACGATGTTAGTAACATTAGTAAGGGAATTGAAACTGGTTGTGATCAAGTTTTTGCACCCAAAGACCAATATTATTTTTCGCAGGTATTGAAGATTGATCTAAACCACATTAGGTCTTGGATTAAAGGAAAAGATATAAAGCGATTTTTTGTAGAAGAAACAGGAAGAGAGGTTCTTTTTGCTCCTAGTTATCGCGAACATGAAATAAAAGAAAATAATAAAGTGATGAATTACCTTGAACAAAACAAAGCCCTTTTATTAAATAGAAGTCGTGTTTTGGAATTTTATTTGTGGCGATCTGGTGATGAAAGAAAAACGATGGAGTGGAGTTCCTTAAAAATTGTATCACCCTATAAAGCTAGTTTGAATACCTTTGCAATAGATTGGAGAGGCAATCTTTCATCAAAAGATGTGGTTTGGATAATTCCCAAACAGAAATTCTCAAGGAAAGATTTTCTTCTCTTTCTAGTAGCCATCTTGAATTCAGAAGTGCTCACATATTATGCGTTAAATTCTATTAAGGATCTAGGTGGTCTTTTCGAATATTATCCCAAACAAATCCAAAATTTTCCACTTATAGTTCCTGATCCTGCTAAACCAGAATACAAATCAATTGTGGAAGTCGCATCTAAATTGACAGATAAAAATGCTAGTAAAAGGAAAGATCTAGAGGTACAGTTGAATGAACTTATATTCGGACTATATGGTCTGACCCCAGACGAAATACACATTATTAAGGTTTATCTAAGTCAAAATGGTTAAGTGCCTGAATACGGTATGGATCCTCTAATTGAGAATGAGCATTCAAAGTAGTTTCAAATTCAGATCTGGTCAGGTTATAGATCGAAGCAGCTAATGCATCGATTTTAGTGATTGTATTTTGGTAATCTACCTCTAACCTTGCTTTTGAAATCGAGGAAATAGCCTCCATTTTCCGTTTTGCCCATTCTTTTCCGCGTGGAAGGAATTGCTTGACAGTAGCTACTAGTTTTCGATGATGATCTTGAGTAGGATCAAAAAAGGGGACTGTTATACTATCGATAACATATTGATTGATATTTATTCCATAACAAAGTTGACGTATACGAAATTCAAAGGGAATTGAACACATAATCCCAGCCAGATAATAGTGTACGTCAGGTATGGACGGAAAATTATACAAACAAATCACACTATTTGAAATAACTGCTCCTGGTGGAAGAATAGCTATCCGCATTCGACGACGACGATGATTTCCCGAGAAATTTTTCCATACAATAATTGTTTGATTCCAGAATGGGATCTTTTTCTTATATTCTTCAAATGATCGTATCCAATACCGAGGGGACGTATCATCAAACCCAAGACGAACTAAATGGCGTCCCTCTATAAGCGGAAATTGTGTTTGATTTTTAACCAATAAATCACGATCATTTGTCATGTCGACTCCACGAGAAGTGTTACAACCCCATATCGCAGAAGAAAGAGAAGGATATTTGGTCATTTTCTGAAATATTCTCAATTCCAATTGATTTCGTACAGCTGGAATGATACATCTAGGGGAGTAATTAAGAATATCCTCTTGAGCAAAGAAAATGAGATTATCAGATTGTTTCTTAAAATCTTCTTTGAATAGTTTAGTAAAAGCTTCTATTGAAGTAATCCCTTTGATAAATGAGAATAATTTTCCTGTACTATTTTTTTGGGCCCGAATAATAAGAATACTTAGACCAGGTTCAGCATCAGGAAACATCTCTTGATTTGAGATGATTTCAATAATATAGTGAAGCTGCATTTGTTTTAATAGCATTTCCCGTAAAGGTTGACTGTAATACTCACCTAAAAACCCTCCAGGAAGTATGACTCCCACAAAACCATTAGAACAACAACAAAGATCGTAAAAACGTTCGAAAAAAAGCTTGAATAGGTTTTTTTCACCTGGCTGCCACTGAAAATACTTGTTGAAATATTTTGTGGTCACCTTGTAAAATTCTTTTAATTTTAAATAATCTGAATGAGATTCAGCGTCATTCTTTAGAATTTCACTGATTTGCTGAGCGTGATCTGATTTTCCGATAGCAGTAGATCCTAACCATTCACGATCATAAAGTTTCCATTTATCCCAAGGAGGATTTCCAATAACGGCATCAAATCCAGGTTTATCAGGGAAAAAAACCTCTGGAAATTCAAGCTCCCATAAAAATGGATTAACTTCAGTATTTTCAACTTTTAATAAAAAAGAGAACCCAGGAATGGAAGCAACTTGAGTAATCAGCTGATTTGCAAGACGATCTTTTTGTGTCTCATTTTCCTCAAATAAACGATCTAATTCTAGATCGCTAAAAGCATTCCAGCAACGTTCTTGGATTTGCTTCCTTTGAAGAAGAAGAACATTAATATCTGAATGAAATTGAGAATATAACTGAGCTCTGTTTTCATTATCCATTCGTAAAGGAGAAAATAACGAATTTCCGATTTTTAAATTAAGATGAGTAAAAATTCTTGCTAATGGTTTAATTTGGGAAGTAAAAAATTCACTAATGATATTATTACGAGCCTGTTCGACAACTTTTGGGTCAAGATCAACTCCATATATCATCGATCTTATAATATGGAGTTTCCAAATATCTAATGTTAACTCATCTGTTTCTTCAAGTAATGAAAAATCTAAAGCTAATCTTTGCTGAAAATAATCACAAAGAAAAACTAAAAATGAAGATGAACAAGTCCTTTCCCATAACTGCTGTATGAATTTCTCAAAGTAATGAAAGACTTCAATCAAGAAAACTCCGTTTCCCATGGCTGGATCAACAAACTGTAAAGCTAAAACTCGATCAAGTAGGTGTTGAATCTTTGAATAATCTGCAGATTCCTTAAGAGCTTCCCATGGTTTCCAAAAACGCTCTAAAACAATGGATTCGCAAATATCTTGGACAATTTCCCGCGCAATTGCAGGATGTGTGAAATATTGTCCACGTCGTTTTTTCTTAACAACAGTAGAGTGTTTATATAACATTTAGATTCCAATTACTCAATATTAGACTGTTATCTTGCTTTTTCAATACGCATTCGAACTAAATTCTTCAATTCCTCAAATAAGCTGTTAATGAACCCTGAGGAATGAGTAAATAGATTAGAAACAAAAGCATCTGTCAACTGTTTAATTGATTTTGGTTTTCCCTGAATAACAGAGAACGGAGAACACTCCAAAACACGTGAAAAGATATTGATTACACTTTTTAACTGATTTTCTTCAAAGAATTTAAAACTTGGGATTTTAAGTAACTCGTACTCATAAACTTTGACATCTAATGCCCCTTCACCTAAATTACTTCTCCCTAAAAGCTCGAGTTGAATTGTTGTGATGATAGAGTTAAGAAATAAGAAATAGTAGGCAAAAAATTTGGTAACTTGCAGAAAACGTATACCATAAAGGCGAGCGTCAAAAAGGAATCCGCGGGGATTATAGAAGAAGGAAAACCGATCATTAATTGTCATCAAACATAAAAGGTTAAATAACTTATATTCTTTCGAAGGTAATTCATACCAATTCTTTCGTGACAGACAGGTAGGTCTTTGGTTAAATTTTTTTCCTACTGAAGGAACCCACTGTTCTCCCCATCGAATATAATTTTTTATACCAGTTTGCAAGCCATTCCAATAAGTATCTTCTGAAATCAAGATCACAATATATTTCAGGTTTTCCTCATGGATTTCATATGTTGAGAGCTCCCGAGGAGATTTCACTAAATAGTTGGGTACCCAAGTCTCACCTTTATCATTTTGAAGGGAAAACTCCCAAGTAAAATTCTTTTGGGAAGAATTAGAAAGGTGCATCCAATACCCTTTTTCAATAATAAACATAGGGTCTTTCACTTGAAAACCTTGCTCATGAAACTGACTAACTAGTGTATCATTCTTTATAGATAGATTTAAATCACCTGTTTCAGGATCCCAGCTAGAATTAAAGAATGTGTTGGACTTTCCTGGTTTACCTACATAAAAAAAGTCATTAGCACCGCTGGTAAATCCTCTTCGTACATGAGCTATGTCTCCGAGAGTAACCATCCTCTTCTCAAGATGTTCCAACAATTGGAAATAGATTAAAGGAGCTCGAAGATAAACACCCCACTTAGATATCGCAAAAAGACTGTTCTGTTCTACTGAAACAATCCTAACATCTGAGGAATCTCTTGATGTGGAAGAGCCTTGAATATAGTTAAGGTCTGATGTCTTCTCAATCGATATAAACGCCACTTGGTTCTGGATTTCTATTTCTCTATTACTATTTTCAATTTTCTTTCTGATTAGTTTTAAAACAGCAGTATTCACATCTACAGTCTGAATAAATCTTTCTAGACGACTAATAATAATAGATTCAATGAAATAATGATTCAAAATAAAATGCTGTAATTGATGACCATAATCCACATCTAGCCAGGAATTGGGTATTATCATACCAAGATGATCCCCTGGCCTGAGAAATCTTGTTGCATGAATAAGAAAAAAAACATATAATCCAGATCTCCCTGACAATACACTCCCAAAAGCAGTATGATTTTTGTTAATATCTGCTATATCAAAGTTGATTTGATCTGCTAAATACTTCTTATATTCCTCTTTTAATTGCTCATGACGAGTATATGGGGGATTCATCAGTAATACCGTTTGATCTACATTATCTCGAAATAATCCACACGATTCTGGTGAGCAATTGAAGAAATCGTCTCTGTGAATTTTCCAATTGTCTAGAGAAATAGAATTAACCAAAAGAAAATAATTAATAGCACTCTCAGCAATATCTGCTAGGTAAGGATCTTTTTCAATACCAATTAACTCAATTTGATGAGGTTCTGAGGGAGAATCGGCGAAAATTCTTAGCGCTTCTAATAGAAAAATACCAGTACCACACGCAGGATCGAGAACTCTAGTCGTTTTTGCTGAAATATTCTGCTTACAAATAAAACTTGCAACTCGATCGGGTGTGAAAATTTGTCCTTGCTGTTGTTTTCGTTGGCCTGGTATTCCTATCTCGAAAATATAAGGCAGCAATAATTGATTTTCACATCCACTATCCTGTTCAATCTGTTGGATTAGATTTATAGTTGCAAGACAGCTTTCCCACTCATTGAAAACAAATTCAAGGAGCTTATTGAGAGGAAAAGACTCTGGATCCAGAATAGGGATTCGTGGCTCGCATTGATCTGCTAATTTCCAGATACCTTCAATCAACTGAAAAAAGGTATCCTTCAGTTCAGCCTTATTATTGGAACTTTTAACTTGAGAGGCGGCAAGAATCGAAATTTTACTTAAAAATTCGTTAAGCTCAGTTGAGTTTTCCATTTTTTTTAATGTGAGAAGAACTTTATCGTAAATTAACGCAATGAGTATCTTTGTTATAGGGTTAACGAATTGGAAGCGAGAATTTTGCCACTCAGACCAAGAAATTTCATTTAGAACCGCATGAAACTTTTCTTGTATAGGCTGTTGATTACTAAGTTGGTTGAGAATATGCTTTTCTACCTTTGGGCTTAAGTTATAAAAAAAATCTTCAAAATACTGAGATACAATTTTCAGTGTTGAAAACTTACCATTGGATCTCATTATTCGCACAATTTAAGAACTGATTAATATTTATTATTGAAGTTAAAGGATTTTATAACCACTATATGGTAACTTTATTGATTTTTTAAATTGCACCAAAGTATCAGTTTTTTAAACATCTTGCAGATAGTAGTAGTTTTTTAAAGATTCTGCAGAGAAAAGCATTTTCTTTAAGCTCTCACAGTCATAGTATTTTATAATAGATCTTATATGTATAAAAATGAGAGTAGAGTAAATATGACATTAAGGAATTACGTTATTCGACGAATACTGTTTTCTATCCCATTGTTTTTGGGAGTGTCTCTAATTCTTTTCGGACTGATAATGCTTGCTCCGCAAGATTATGTCGATGTGTTAAAACAAAACGATCCTACCATGACTGAAGCGGAGATGGCCAATATGCGGCGTGCACTCGGTTTAGACCGGCCTCCACATGAACAATATACTTTTTGGTTAGTAGGAAGAAATTCTGGTCGAACTCTTGATGATAGTTATCTCAGTGAATTTACGGATTTTGTTATCTTCGCACCATTTAGGTGGATTCAAAACACGTTCGCACTGGATTTACAGATTGCTGAAAGTCCATTTCGGGGTGGTTTCATGTTTGGCGATATGGGAAATTCCTACACAGGATCTACAATTAATGATATGATTGGAGATCTTGCCTGGCAAACTATCAAGCTTTCATTAGCTTCTTTGATCATGTCGCTATTAATAGGAATTCCTATGGGAATTTTCTCAGCAAGGCACCCCTATTCGAAGCTAGATAGTGCAGGCACAGTACTGGCACTATTTGGTGTGTCAATGCCAGTCTTTTGGACAGGAATCATGTTTATTATTTTGTTTTCCGACATGAAACTTTTCTTTGGAATGAAAATTCCCTCAATTGGTGCAAAAAGCTATAATCTCACTGGGAATGAAACATTTCTTGAATTAATGTTAGATGAGGTTGCTCACATGATACTTCCCACTATCGTATTAGGTTTAGCAGGAACCGCATTAGTACTTCGTTTAACACGATCTAGTATGTTAGAGGTGTTGAAACAAGACTATATTCTAACAGCACGATCCAAGGGTTTGTCAGAACGCTTCGTCATTTACAAACATGCATTAAGGAATGCTTTGTTACCTGTCGTCACCATAGTGGGTTTAGCTGTCGGATTCCTTTTAGCCGGAGCTGCTCTGACTGAAACTGTCTTTGCTTGGCCTGGGTTAGGTAGAGAAGCTGTTATCCGAGTCCAGTTGAGAGATTATAATTTCATGATGGGAATCAATATGCTAGTGGCGATCATGGTCATCCTAGCCAATCTAGCAACAGATGTAACTTATGCGTTCTTAGATCCACGGATTCGATATTAGCATTTGAGGTGGTTATATGATTAATAATAACTTCTGATCCGATGATCAGCCTCTATATACATCTTTTTTGCCTCTTCGTCTTGTGAATTCACTTTTAAAACTTTTGAGAAACAAAATTTAGCTCGCTCCCAATTTTTCTTCTTAAAATAAAGTATTCCTAGTTTTTTCCAAGCAATAATTGAATTTGAGTCTAATTTCAGTGCATTTTGAAAATATGCTTCAGCACTAAACAAGTCACCCATTTCGACTTTTCTTTGACCTCGTTGAATATTTGCAATAATAGCAGATGAATCTTGTCCCTTACTATCTATTTTGAGAGAAGAAGAACAAAATGGGCATTGAACCAGTCCTACCACATTCAGGCTTTCAAAACAGTCCTTACAGACAAGCCGTGCACATTTAGGACATTTTACTCTTTCTTCATAGCGATTTTTAGTTGCAGAACACAGGGAACAGAAAAATGGTTCCTTTTTAGTTTTATCAGGCGATTCATTCAGATTCTTTGGTTCTTGGGAGTACATGAAATAAACCTGAGGCAGAAATTGAATCATTACAGTATTTTAAGTTTGCTATAATTGTACTTAATTGCGGAAAGATGATTCTATCAGACGTATCTGTTTTCTTCTTTCAAAACTCATCGTAATAATAATGAGACTGGTTATTAAGAAGAGAAGGCTTAAAAATGTGAAAGATTATTAATAGTTTCATAATTATAGAACGAATTGCATGAATACAGGATGAAAAGTACAATGAGCGAGAAAAAAGACAGTGCAACAAAAAAGCTCGGGAAGTTTCTCGGGAAAAAAGTTGTCGATGCTGGAAATATTATAGATAGGGAAATTCGTAAAGCAGGAAAAGTAGCTAGAGACGAATTCAAGGAATTTGACGTTGGAAATATCGTTGTTGAACCAACAAAAAAACCTAAAGGTGAATCTATTGTACGTTTCACTCGGCGAGCTCGTCCAACAAAAACATATGCCCAAGCTAATCGAACAGTCCAATTCTTCTCGAGGAACCCAGAAAAAAAAGAAATGAATCCTGGAATTGATGGATTAGTTAGTTTTTCAATATTAATTGTTCCTTTTGCAATTTTCATTGGATTCTTAATAATATCTAACATACTTGATGAAATAGTAGCGATATTTTTACTACTCCTCTATGCAATTCTTATTGCGATCCCTGGTGCTTATCTTGGACTTGATTCTATAGTTGCAGGTGCACAATCCGTCATTAAAGGTGGAACAACAACATTAGTAGCGATCATTCGGGGATTCGCTGAATTCATGTATCTCATGTTGCAGGGGATTGCTGAACTATTTCTACTCGTCATTAATGGACTATTCGGATTTGCCAAAGGTGCATTCGATACTTTAGCAGATTATGTCGTATTTATTGGTGTTTATTCCATATTTGCAATTGGAATCTATTTTTTGCTTCAATTTCTAAGTATTAGTCAGATTTCTTACTCTTGGTTCATATTAGGATTTCTAGTCTTATTACCAGCTCTTCTCCCTGCGAGTATTGCTCATCGTTACTGGCTTATTTGGCGATTGAATCGCCAATCAACTTCTTAATGGGAACACAAGAAGAGAATAAAAGCTGATATATTCTATTTCACCTAAAGCAATCACAATAATTCATTCATGACTAGCATTAAGTGGTAGTAGTAAAATGGTGATTACAACATTAGATAAAATCGACGAAATGATTATTCGCTCTTTAAGTAAAGATGGAAAGACTACATATACAGATATTGCAGAAATATTGGATGTTACAGCCCAGACTATATCAGACCGAGTAGAAAAACTAAAGAATAAAGGAATAATAACGGGTTTTACCATTAAAGTGAATCCTGAAAAAGTGAATTATCCAATCGAATTCATATGTGAATTGGACATTAACGCTAGTGTCATGGATGATGTGTTATCTGTCCTAAAAAAAATCGCAGAAATCCACATCGTTAAGATTACCACTGGTATTCACGATATTCTTTGTATTGGAAACGCTCAAAACATTGAAAACCTCCACGAAATCGTCGAAAGAAAAATCTCTACTATTCCTGGAGTTAACAAAACATATACTTCTATAACTTTGAAGAAAATTAAGCAAAATCAAGTTCTTAATTTTGATAAATTAAATGAGAAGGAAGACAAGTAATAATTCATTCTGTTCTATGAGCAAGTGCATAGAAGACTGGCATGAAGCTGAACAGCTCTTCAGTTTTATGAGTCTTAAAAAATTCAGTTAATTTTTTTAATTTTATATTATTCTCAGGGGAAATAAATCGCTCTAGCTTTGCAAGTTCGGCCTCATAAAGGTTATTTACCGTGTCAGAAGGTAAAACCACTGATTGTAATCCAACATGTGCTTTCAGTCCAACTTGATAAAAATATGTTCTTAATTTTCTTCCTATAAAAGGATCCGCTGCAGAAAGAGAGTTTAGAAGAAGATCTTTCCATATTTCACTATCAGGGAAATCCAACCGACCTCCATAATCAGGTTCAGCTAAACAGGCTATCCATCCCCCAAAACGAGTTACTCGCATTATTTCACGTAAAGTAGTAATAGGATCTTCAATCCACATAAGGAAATAGTGACATACCACAATATCAAAGCTTTGGGAAGAGAATGGTAAGAGAGTAGCATCTCCTAGAATCAAGGTCTCATCTGTCGCCTTTTTTTGGGAATACTCTAACGCCACTAAATTTCGGTCAAGACCAAAGAGCCTAGCACGAGGATTTATTGTATGAATTTCCCTCAAAATCGCTCCTGTACCAGATCCTACTTCTAAAACCTGTTCTGCATGAAAGAGATCCATCTGTCGGTATAAATGCTTTCTGGTTGAAGCAGTCCAATCTAGTTGTCCTTGGTAGAGCTCATCAAAGTATCTGACATCATCCTCGGTGGAGATTTGATCCTTAGATTTCAATCGTTGGCTTGGCTCTCGGGACATAGATATTCCTCACGATAAAAACTCAGAGGACAGCCACCACCACAAATCTCAAGTTGGTTACAATTCTGACACTCATCAGGGACGTTTGTATGAGTTCGAAGTTCCTTTGATAGAGGATTATTCCAAATACTCTCCCAGCTGTCATTTAGAATATGGCCTAGTCCTTTATAATAGCTCTGACATGGAATAACAGTTCCATTGGGTTCGATCGCCATAGCTAAATGAGATGCTGAGCATCGTTTGACTCCTAACCCAAGGTTGTTGGGGTCAAGTTCGCAATATCTGGTTGGAGTATACCAAATAAACTGCATCCCATAATCATCTGCTGCATCCTGAATCGATTCGATAATAGGGATCAGATCGCTTTCTGTTAAGGCAATCAGTGACATATTTTTCCCTTTTCCAGCATATATTATAGAGTTACAAGCGAATTGTTCAACCTCAAGGCTATTCAGAAACTCAATAGTCTCTTCTATCTTGGGGGCATTTATTCGAGTGAGTGT
This sequence comes from Candidatus Hodarchaeota archaeon, assembly GCA_016839625.1. Classification (GTDB taxonomy): domain Archaea; phylum Asgardarchaeota; class Heimdallarchaeia; order Hodarchaeales; family Hodarchaeaceae; genus Hodarchaeum. Next base: position 20,819 of record JAEOTY010000022.1, on the reverse strand, counting down.
GGTGTTCGTCAGAGTATAAAGGGGTGTATCTATGGCATTTCTTATTCCCTCAACCGTTTCTGCCCACGCTTGATCATTTCCCACCATTTGGTTGTGAATTCTTTCATCTACGCTTTCAAATGTTATCTGAATATGATCAAGCCCCATTTTTACTAACTTATCTAGGTAGTTGGCATCCTTCAGATTTCGCCCATTTGTAATAAGTCCAGTAACTATTCCGATATCCTCTGCGTGATCAATTAAATCAGGCAGATCGGAGCGTAACGTGGGTTCACCTCCTGTAAAAGTCACATGGGGAATGGATATCCCCCAAAGTCGCTCTAAGATGGATTTCCAATAGTTTGTATCTAATTCAGTTGCATTAGGTGAGTCTGGTTGATTATAACAGTGTTCACATTTATTATTACACCGATAGGTGATAGCTAGATCCATACGTAAAGGAGCAGTCAGAGGAAGCTCTGTTAAATTCGATTCTTCCATCTGAAGGGAATGAATGGGACAAATATCATCGGTAGTTGATAACGTGTGTATCATTTCTTTCAGGGATTGTAGATCAGTATTAGCTTGCTGTTCACTGACGCGATACAGACTTCTAAGCTCCTTAACAATCTCAGAGTCCGCTTTACCTTTCAAGATTCTTTCTACAAAAAACGTTGCAGTAGAGTTAAGGTTCAATATTCTCGAGGCATTAATGATAAGGAGACCACTATCACCTTGATGACGAAGATGCATTCGAATATCCCCATCCTCTCCTTCTCTTAAATGCACTAATTTACTATTTTCCGTCATTTAGCGTCCACCTCCAGCGCAGGCACAGGCACAACCAGCACAAGCACAGGCACACCCACCGCCTCCTCTAGAACCCCCACTACTACTCCGAGGAATCGGATGGCTAATTCTCGTCAAACGGCTTGTGAAAGATCGGCCCCGAGGTACCCAATACCAATGATGATAACCATAATGGTAATACCAAGGATAGTAATCGTAATAATCCTCGTGCTCTGTGATTTGTACTTCTAAATCAGGTAAGAATTCCTCATCCAAGATTGCCCAAAACCAAGCTTCAGCAGGAACATTCCGTGGATCGGGTTCTGATTTAATTGTTGCAATGGAGTCTCGAATTAAGTTTTCATAATATTCCATAGTTCTTTCATAAGAATAGCCGCGTGTACGTCGTTGAGTGGACTTTACTAGGCTAGATACGGCTTTTACCATATCATCCTCATCAAGACTGAAATCTGGACGAATAGAGCTAAGAACAACTCGCTCATATTTACGGATATGCTTTCTTGGAGCCCCTCGGACGGGTTCAAGGAGAGGACTGTCAGATGAAAGCTGTCGTAGCAGGCCTTTCTGGGTTAGGGTGAGAATAATCATTGAAATCGTAACATTCACTGGTTTCTCCAGGACAATTGCCACCTCTTCTCTACGGAGGTCAGTTCTGGGGCCAGCCGTGGGAACAGAGACAAAAGGCGGGATGTAATCCATCAATCGACGCCGCTTCCTGCTATAAGATATAACTACAATAATAATAACAATTATCACGCCACCAACAACGGCTATCATTATCAGAAGCTCTTCTGTGGTGGGAGGGATACCCGTATGCCATGTCACACCTTCCTTAGGAAAAGAAACTCCATATTGGTACTGTCTATCAGGCAGCGCATTTGGCTCATGCCATTCGAATACCTTACGACCGTTTGATAAGCTGTATTGCTGGTCTGGTTGTAATCGGTGCCACTTGGTATAAGTTGATGCGTCTACAGTAGCGGGAAAAATAATTCGTGTAGTTAAGTTTGTAAAACCCGTGGTATAAGCAGAACCCCACCAAGTGTTTCCAAATTCTACTGAAGCCATTTCCTCCTCCTCAGTATCTTCAAATACCATGTACGGCTGGTTTCCCCGAACGTGTAAAGTTCCTGTGTCAGTGATTGCATATGTACCGAGATGGATTTCCACACCAATATCTATCGCCTCTGAAACTTTTATATCTGTGATAGTATGCCCATCTACATCAGCGGTAACACTTCCAAGATCATAATGCTTGTTAGGAAACCCAATATCCACAATATCAATAGTTTGTCCCCCAGGTTCCACTTTGAAAGTAATCCGATATTCAATATCCGCAGATCCATCTAAGTTGATACTAACATTCACTGTTTCTTGCGGGACAGAAAAATAGTAATCATTAACAACTTCAGTGTTACTAATGACTCCAGTTATCGGCAAAATCATCAATAGGATAACGAAACCAATAATAAAGCAATGAAATTTCTTACACATCATGATATACCCTCTACAATAGTTTAGTTTGGTCACAGTTTTACAACCATTAAGAAGGTTTTCTTTGCAGAATTCTAAAAAAAGGCTTTGAAAAAAATCTGAAATACTTCGTTAGCAATAAACCTGTACTATCCCAAGTAAAAGAGAAAAAAGTCAGTTTTCGAGAATAAACATTTCAGCACATTCACTTGGAGAATGTTTTAAATAAACTGATGGAATTGAGAATACAAAGAAATAAACCCATAATCAACCAAACAACATATGGCGCGAGTGGGTTGATTATCGCAGGTGCAAAGAAAGCCATTGAAACAAAATTTTGTAAAAACAAAGGAAAATTCCCAATAGGATCTTCATTAAAAACAGCACTACGTATTCCCCAATCATAAGTAAATTCTCCGAGATCAACAGCGCCAATGGTTGTAAAATTGTTGATTCCATGCTAAATCAAGAGAGAGATAAGATTGAACCTGTTACCAAAAAGGAAATGTTATCTTTCATAATTTTTATCTTGATTCTAACAATGATCCTTACTTATGTCTTTTTTGCTTTCGCTGCCATTTTAATCCTTGTTTTTTTTCAATACATCATGATAACACTTGTACCTGATCCTTGGACTTATCACGGTAATGACCCAATCAAAGTTGCTTGGATAGAAAAAATACCAATTTTCTTTTTTATTGCATTGGTTGTGCTTTTAAGTTTAATTATCATTGGCTTCCTCATTAAGCGATTTAAACTATCATTCGCCGGTTCAGTAGCTCTAATTCTTCCAACATTTAGCTATTTAAGCGTTTCAATGACATGGCTGGCTGGTCTTAGCGCTTTACTGATGCTCTGGTTACCAATCGCGGAAACTTACCCAGAGATATTACTTCTTGGGGATTGTATTTTCTTCCCAGTCTATTTGACAATCTATGGAGGATTAGAGTTTCTACTTCCTTTCCTCATTATGATAATAGGAGTATTTTTGTTTATTTTTGGTAATTTGACTTGGCTTGAAGGAAAATCTGTAGGATGTAAATTCACGGACTTTTGGATTTATAGGTACTGTCGACACCCTCAATATCTAGGGTACTTATTGGCAACTTATGGTATGATGATTCTAATTGGATTTCGGCCTGGCTTGGAGAGATGGCTCCCTGTGCCTTCTCTGTTCTGGTTATTATCAGCAATTTGTGTAATAGGAATTGCAATGCGTGAAGAAAATAGCATGATTGAGAAGAAAATATCAGGTTATGAAAATTGGCGTAATCATACTCCATTTATGATTCCCCTACCCAAAATCTTTTCTGGTTTATTACTTACTCCTCTTAGAGTATTGTTAAATAAAAGTTGGCCAGAGAATGACAATGAGATTGTCATAACACTTGTTCTCTACACTATTTTATGTATAGGGTTGTCTATACCTATTGTTATATTTTTTTCTCCATATCAACCATTATTTTAATATTTAAATCTATAACAACACCTACAATACAGGTATCTAGATGAAATAGTTGCCAAAAAGAGAATCAAAAATAATATTATAATAAGGTGAGGGCTGTGCTGATTTCAGTTATAAAACGAATAACATCCCTTTTGTGAATGAGACTACCGCTGCATTTGATATTCGATACAAAAAAGGAGATATTCCTATTGAAAGACTACTTAATATATCCATACAGTCTGCAAGTCAATTTATTGCTCACAATCATTATACTCAGTATGAATTTCAATCTCTCTTAAACATTCCTGAATCTCCCTCTGAATCCATTTGTATTGACAGAAATCTCTCGGATTGGGGACAAATCGGTACTTTATCTTCAACAATCAACGCGGATATTAATAATCAAACCGAAAATTTCATTTTTCCTACTTTTGGCCACCTTCTCCTTACGCGAACTGATGCTGGAATATATACTGGAGTCTGTTTTTCTCACAAGAACTTTACGGAGTTTATTGTGAATCAAGAGAATCTAAACGCAAGTATTTCTTGGACAATACTTATTTCGGCTGTTAACGGCTCCTTTGCTTCCGATTATGCTTTTACCGTTTCTCTATCTTTAAATCCCGAGAACAAATATTCAATCCAAAACGTGACCATCGAATTACTTGCAGGTACCCATTCTCCCACTATTTCCGAAAGGTGGCACCTTCCCCACAATCAGAGTGGTACTAATGCTGGTTTTGAATGCCTATTTCCTGCTTCCATTGTTCTTCCTTTATATGATCCTAAGGATCGTACTAACTTTTCAACTTGGCTAGAAATCGAATGGGTAGCAAATCTTGATTGAATATCGCAAAATCTGGCGTTGGAAGAAAATTTGAAGAATACTGCTTTTGTAAATCTGAATGTATTTTTTTACTTTGAAAAACTCTCAAGCATTTGGACAAAGTTTTTGTCTCGAACTTAATATCTTAAAACTGGTAGATCCTTCTGATTGAGAATATTTTTAAGAGGATTATTCTGTAAATCGATAGTCTTAAGATACGGGCAGTGTTGAACGGGAAACAGGTCAATGACTTCCAAGTGATTATCTGCTAAATTCACTTTTTCTAGATTGGGAAGTACTTTAAGAGGGGAGAGATCCAAGTCTTTCAAAAGGTTATGTGAAAGAGCTATTTCTTTTATACTGGAACAATGTTGAAAAGTAGATAGATCTAGTTTTTCTATCCGATTTCTGCTAAGATCAAAATACCTCAAGTGATTGCAGTGTTGCAATGGGGTGAGGTCTAGTGTCTCGATACGATTATTATTAATAAAAAACTCATTAAGATTAAGGCAGTGTTGAAGTGGAGAGAGGTCTAGGTTTTTGATCTGGTTTGCGCTCAAATTTAATTTCTGAAGGTTGACGCAAGAACGTAGTGGAGTTAGGTTTAATTGTTGAAGATGATTCCTACTTACAGCTAATTCCTTCAGATTTGGGCAATTTAATAAGTCAGGCAGCACAAAGGACTCTAGATGATTATTACTAAGTTGAATTTCCTCCAGCAAAGCATGTTTTTCTAGGAGTGGGAAGACAATTTCTTTGACAAGGAGGTTTTGTACAACATTTATGCTCTGAAGATTAGGCGAGTCTTGCAGGAACGTTAGTTGTAAATATTTTAGACTAGTACCAATGATTTCTAGTATTTTCAGATTTGGAAGGAGTAAACGCTTAGGAAAATCGAATTTTTTTAGGATCTGCCCTTCATCAAAAATACTAATTTCTTCTAAACTGTGACAGAAATTTAATGCCTCTGTTCCGATAATTTCTTTTGTCCAAAAGTTATCGATTGTGAGTGTTTTTAAATCTGGAGTCATTTGAAGGGATTCAAGGGTAATATAGGGAAATCTCAGGAATCCTTTAATGTTCTCAGTGTCAATAATTGCCCATTCTGGAGGATCATTGAAGATTTTACAAATAACAGAATAAGGAAGAAAAGATTTCTCTCGATCTGCAGTCTGGACAATCCTATAATCAGTAAATGTTCTATACAGTTCTGCTTGATTGATTACCTCTTCGAGGCTATACTCCTCGATTTCATCCCCTCCTCTGATTTCGGTAACGTAATTGTAACTGTCCCTGTAAGATTTGAAGGAAAACAAGATTCCATCCCTAACAACAAGATTTTGACTATTTTCACTGAAGAAATTTAACCCTACACGGAAAAAATCATCAGTCATAAAACCACAATATTCTCTAGCTAAATCAGCCATTGGTTTCCGTAGTGTGGCTTGAATTCTCTCTTTATCAATGGAAACTAAAGGGATGATTCTAATAAAGAAAGGGTCTTTGTCGAAAATTAGTTCTGTATATAGATAATCAGTAGGATCACCTAGATCCACATTTAACTCTTAAACAAGGAGTTTGGGGATAGTAGAATCGTAGTTATCATCAGGATGAAAGTGGAGAGAGTCTTCAAGTTGTCTAATCCTTTTGTAGACTTCGTCCTTTGTAAAGTCGGTATGTTGTAAAATTTGCTGTATAATTTGATCAGAAGTCTGCATATTAAAACAGGTACATTCGGGTATCACTCTCTAAAAAAGTTTTTGATTTATTGTGGTTTCAGGGAGATTTATCGTGTCATATCATCGCCAGATTGAACCTTGAAAACTTATAAAATTTTGGACTAGTATCCTTGTTGTGAAAGCATTCTGCACATTTGATACCGCGTAACAAAGCCTGAATATATTTTTTGTGTGGAAAAGTATTCATAATGTGAAGTGTTCTGGAACTTTCCACTTGGATAATTTATTTATACGTCGCTTGATAAGAACCAATCAAAGCTAAAACTGTGCTTATCAAGTTTTTGAGGTAATAGAGTTGACCAGTTCAAAAGAATATATGGAAATTGAATCTATTCACGGTGCGCATAACTATCATCCCATATCTGTTGTTATTGCCAAAGCTAAAGGACCATGGGTATGGGATGTTGAAGGAAAGAAGTATCTAGACTGTTTAAGTGCCTATAGCGCGGTAAACCAGGGTCATGCGCACCCTAAAATCGTTGAAGCATTAAAAGATCAGCTGGATCGTGTCGCGCTAACATCTCGCGCTTTTCACAATGATCGCATGGGTCTTTATCTGAAGCATTTACTTGATGTATGTGGTGAGGGGTTTGACATGGCATTACCTATGAATACAGGAGCAGAAGCCGTTGAAACAGCTATTAAAATGGTGCGTCGATGGGGTTACGAGGTAAAGGGGGTAGAAAAAGACAAAGCGGAGATCATTGTTTGTGCAAACAATTTCCATGGGAGAACAACAACCATTGTAGGTTTTTCAACAGATCCTCTTGCTAATACTAATTTTGGCCCTTATACTCCTGGGTTTATAGTTATCCCCTACAATGATCCTGAAGCTTTAAAAGATGCAATAACTCCTAATACGGTTGCTTTCTTAGTAGAACCCATTCAAGGAGAAGCTGGTGTTATTGTACCATCAGAAGGTTATTTGAGAAAAATTAGAGATATTTGTACCAATAATAATGTACTCCTGATACTAGATGAAATACAGACTGGCTTTGGGCGCACGGGAAAGATGTTCTGCCATCAACATGAAGGAGTAATTCCAGATGTTATGACATTAGGTAAAGCGCTTGGAGGCGGATTACTTCCTGTCTCAGCCGTGGTCTCTCGAAAAGAAATTATGGAGGTCTTTATTCCTGGATCACATGGTTCAACTTTTGGTGGTTTTCCTCTAGCTTGCGCTGTGGGTGATGCTGCACTTGACGTTCTTGTGGAGGAGAAATTAGACCAGAGATCAGCAGAATTGGGTTCATATTTTCTAGAAGGATTACAAAAAATCGACCATTCGCGTATAAAAGAAGTCCGAGGCAAGGGATTATTCACTGCCGTAGAATTGCATGAGAAAGCGCGTCCCTATACAGAAAAACTCATTGAAGAAGGCATTTTAGCAAAAGAGACACACGATTTTGCGATTCGCTTCGCTCCTCCACTTGTTATCACTAAAGAAGAAATAGATTGGGCTTTAAACATAATCACAAAGGTTTTAGAATCGTAAAATCCCCACTCGAAAATATTAAGGATTCTAGTTTTTGAGAAAAAAAAGAAAATGGGCTTTTTAACCCTATACAAGGATAACAAGAAGGAGCAGCCCTAAGAGTCCAGTTATCAGTCCATTAAAGAATAACCACCATCGAGAGGCGTGTAATGGTAGAGTTCTTCGAATCTCCCAAGCTTTCCCTTTCTTTTCACTCATTACAGGCATCTTGAACGGAAGATGAATCAAGTATGTTCCTTGAAGTGCCTTGATTGTCTCGACTCCAGTTAATCCTGAAATCAGACCACCTAATAACAATGCAGCAGTGTGTGTCACACCTTTTTCTTTTACTTCCTTCTCTGGATCAACACTTGGGAACAGATCCAACAGAAGATGAGATGAAAAACCAATGAAGAATGGGGTGAAAACAAGAGCTAGTACCAACGCTGGATCATCAGGAGTCATATATTTCTGAATGAGGAAAACAATGGTTACAACTAATGGAATAAAAATGCTATGAGTACTAATATCCCGATGATGTAGCCAACCTACTAGTAAATCCCAATCAGGGGCTTCTGCACCTATTAAAGCCATGATAAAGGCTGTTACAACCCATAATATAGCAATATCGGGAAGTTCAGGTATAAAGTTTGTATCTAAATACCAATAGATTACTAAATAAATGAAAAACACAATCATTGCAGTTATCAAATGCCATTTACGATTAGCCATTCTATTATACCATCCTAAACCATATTGTTTTTAACGCGAAAAACAAGATTTCTTTTAATTTGTTTCTATTCGCTTGAAAACTATATGCTTGTAATTTAACCTATGTAATCTGAAATGCTAAGTAAGACTAATTCAGAAAGATAAATTTCTTTCGAGAAAGACAAGTACCTTACGAAAATATTTCACTTATAGAATACTATTAATTTTTTAACCTGCTAATTAATTTTGTCGGTATAGAGTCACCCACACTCATAGGATAGTATAATCATTATGGATCAGCAACACCCAATGCCTGCTGTTTGGCCAGGTGTGAAAATACAACAGTTCATCCCTCAGGGGATTGTTCAACCCAATGGAATTGACATCTCTATAAAACGGTTATTCCAGCTAGATGGAAAAGTTAGATTAACTTCCGAGATTAAACAAAGACAATATCCTAACTTATTGGAACTAAAGCTTACCAATAACTTCTGGGAGTTAAGACCAGGGTCCTATTTAGTGGAAGTCGCAGAGGAAATCATCATCCCCAATAATGCTATTGGATTTGTTGCACCACGATCTACCCTTTTGCGAATGGGGGTTACAGTATTCTCGGGAATATGGGATAAAGGGTTTCAAGGAGTGGGAGATAATCGTGGTCGAATTTTATTACTCGCGTCTCTGCCTTTTTCATTGCATGTATCAGTAGCGATTGCGCAGATGATTTTCATAAGTGCTGTTGATGATAAAACAGTATACAAAGGTAACTACCAACCTACATCAGATGAAATCTAGACCTTACGAATAGATTATTAGAATATTAAGAACTGTTGATATTAGGATAAAGAAAATCCCCTTCCCAATTTCAAATGCTCCGTTGCCTAGGAAGGGGAAATTCGGAACTTTTGGGGAGCAATCCATTCAGAATGGCACTCGGGGCACTTGTGAGGATCAGATACCCGAGATCTACCAGAAAAGACAAAATTACAATTCAAACATACTGCGGGACGAACTTCTATTCGCTTATTATCATATTTAATCGTTTTTCTGACTGAATCAATATCTTGGACAACCGTTTTCACTGGTACGTTTATCAAATCTGCTAATTCTTGTAGTGTCATATCTTCATGCTCCGAAAGAAGCTTGATAATTTTTTCTCTCCGTGTTTTCATTAAGTTTCAACTCTTTTCTGTAAAATATTGATGATATCATAAAATACGTGTCACAAGAAGAGGCTAGAATCTGATTTAGACTAATTTGGAACCAAGTTATAAATATTCAATTTTCTCGACACAAATGTCTCCTTTAGATAGACTCAAAGCAGTGGTGAACAAAACCGCTATATCATAATAAACTAAAGGCTAAATCACGTGGATTATTTTAAATGGGTGATTTTGGTTGCTTGAATTCATCTTCATTGGTATATTCGTATTTGTTATTTCATACCTCATTTTCTTCATCCTACGTTCATCCATAAAAGCTGAAAAAGACTTTTCTTTAGACGTTTATCGATATTTAAGTCGACGGTATTCCAAGACTGTTATTGTTGATTATGGGGGCATTTCAACTGACCCGATAATTCAATCTCGAGATGCTGGTCCATTTAAACTTGTAGAAGTGAAGGTAGTCACTCACAAAGAATCAAATCGAACAGATCAAGATTTAATCCTAAGAGGGGAAGTTGATCACCGCAAGTACCAAAAAGGAGATAATGAACCCTTTAATCTATCTTTAAGTCTCGAATCCAGATGGAACAAGATGTCACGACACGGGAAAGAAGTTGAAATAGGTATTCCTAGGTTTGATGACCGATTTCTTATTTTAACGGAGAATTCACTTTTCGCACAGAACATGCTGATGCGGGCTGATTTAGGAAAACTTATTCTTAGAAGTTTTGATTTAGAAGGATTCGATCTTCGTTGGGTGCAGGATGTCCCTGTTATTCAAGTACGCATGGAAACTATGAGTTCTAACAGTTTTGTTCAAGCTTATAACATACTCCTTGGAACTGTTGGCGCTCTTTCTGAAACAGGTTATCTCATGCGAGGTATCCGTAAAAGAAAAAAAATTGATCTTCCTCCGCCATTACGGATCCCAAAAATAGAAAAGGAAATTCAAATAGTGTCAAATGCCTTTCCAGAAAAGGCTGTATCGATAAAAGAAGAACCTGTTGAAATTGATGAATCTTACTTGGAGATTTCAGCTGATTTTGATAAACCAATAGAGGAAATAGTTCCTGCGAAACTAATATCCATTGAAAACCCCTATCAATCACTGTTCAGCTCCATTCGCTATCAAGTCAAAAAACTAGAGTTTGAAGCCTCACAAGTCAAAATATTAACTTTTTCAAGAGCTGCGCAAGAAATTATTGTTACATTTCCAGGTGAAGAGCTAGCCCAGTTTAATATGGTTTCAGTTCTCTCTCCATCACTAATTTTTGAACTTCAAATCAAATTTCAAGAAAAAGCACGGTCAACAGATTGGAGTGATTCATGGAAAGATATTACAATTTCAGGACATCCAGAGATAATAGACAAGCTCAAACTGCATACTGGAATAGCCCATAGAATTACCGACACTGATCTCTGCATCATAACCACAAAAGGCCAACCTAACAAAGGGATAGATTTCAAAATCACTGTTCCGCAAACAATAAGAGGAATAAATGCGGGATATTCACTTCTGAAAGATATGATCTGGTTTTTTGAACTGGTTTTCATATAATTTGAATGAAAATACAAGCCTTATTGATCAAGAAAGAAAGAAATAATCTGGACTTAAGACAATTTTGACTGAAAAATGATAAAAAGGAAGAAAAATGGCTTATTCTCCTAATTTTCGGCCTAACTCTCCTGTTTTCACTTTGAACATTGACAAGAAAGCTAGAAACAAGAAGATCACTGATACTAAGAAAAGAAAATCCATTTCTTGACCTACAGTTCCAAGCAACCTACTGATGATCGAAAGCATTAAACCAACAAGAGGTGGGCCAACAACAGCTGCCATCATACTAAAGAAATAATAGAGACCTGTATAAGCTCCTCGTTTTTCACCTCCTATTTCCCATACGATCACAATGCTATTTATGTTCACAAGCGCCCAACTTAAACCTCCAAATATTAGGCATACAACTAAGATATTCAACGCAAAAGGCCGATTACTGTCAGTTAGTGAACGCATTGGGAGAAAAGCTAGAGGTGCTAGAGCAATTAGAATCCCTATTAAACCGATTTTAATGGTATTTGCACGACCAATACGAACAGCAATAAGTCCTGCAGGAACAGCCATCAATAAGAACGGGATTGCAAACGCATTTAGATAAAACGCAGCATCCTCGACATTTACAAAGTCAAGGGTATAAACACCATAGAGAGAAAAAAAAGTTTCCATCGCTTGATAACCCGTGAACCATAAAAAAATCGCCAGTAAAATAAAAATCCCTGATTTATCTTCAGCTATAAAAACTTCTTTGAATGCAGCCTTCAATTTCACTGTTTCCTCAATTTCCTTACCAAAAGGAGTTTTAGACTCTTTAATCGTGATTTGTAAAATTACAAGAGCTAATACCATGATAATGCCAGTAATAGCAAAACCGAATGTGAAACCAAATTCATCCCCTAGCCCTTGAGGTTCTCCAATTCCACGTCCAAAATTTACTACAAATTTCCCACCAAAGAAAGCAATTACCGCTCCTAATCCACCCATCAGATTAATTGCTCCATTTGCTTTTGTGCGATCTTCAGGAGGTATTAAATCTGGCATAAGAGCAACAACTGGAGAACGATAGGAGGCCATGAAGACATTAAACACATTTATCGCTAACATAAACAATAATAAAGCAATCAATCCACCAGGAAATTCTTCACCTGGAATAAACCACCACATGAGAGGAATAATTACAAATGCTATAGCAGAAACAGGAATCCCAATCAAGAGATAAGGCATTCTTCTTCCCCACCTAGCGTGCCATGTGTTATCACTCTTTGCACCTATCCATGGTTGAATAACCCAAGCTGCAATGTTATCTAGCGTCATAATGAAACCTACTAAGAGAAGAGCAGGAAAAACAACAAGATAAACATTTTCCTTAAAAAACCATGTCTTCTCAAGCATGTAGGGTACATAAGTGTTATACATTGACCACGAAATACCTGTGGTCATAAAACCAAGTCCAATCAATAACGTGTATCTTAGGGAACTTGTATCTTTTTTTATTTCAATGTCAGACACTTTTAAGTCACCAGAAATGTTTTCAGAGCCTGTAATGTCATTTAAGGCGATTTATTTCAAAAATAACTCACGTAATTTCCATCTTGTTGTATTAGATATAAGGTTTTAGGAGAATTACGTCTTTTATCATAATTAGCTTCTTAATATGTACCACTTAAAAGCAAAATATTCCTATTTCTTGCTGAATATTATTATTAGCAGCGAAGGCATAAAAAAACACAATGATTACCGATTCTGGGAGAAATTTTAAGGTGTTATTTCCAGTAAGTACTATATGCTTCGTTGTTGCATTTGTAATGATGTTTGGAGTCAAATCTGGTGAAGCAGGAACTGGAACATCCTCAGAATCCACACTAGGGTGAAGTCCTTCACCCTTTTTCATTTTTTTCTCTTTAGGTGCTTTAATTCTCCTTCCTAATCCATAACAAAGAAATACAATATATTATGTGTATTCATATTGGCCTCTTTAAATTGGAAAACCTATTAAACTGGTAACTATTCAAATCATTGAATCAGACCTTACTCGGACAAACTCTCGAGTAAAGCATATTAAAACTACATAACTCTGATAACTTGGGATAATCTTTGACAGTTCTTAAAATTGTGCTTATTGGCGACGGAGGGGTGGGAAAGACCGCCATTCGAGAAAGATACCTTGGTCATGGTTTTAAAGCCCAATATCTGCTAACAATCGGCGCGGATTTTGCAATGCAAGATTCTACTATAGCTGGGGAATCCATCCGATTTCAAATTTGGGACTTGGCGGGACAGCAACGATTTGATGCGGTTCGCGAAGTCTACTACAAGGGTAGCGTGGGTGCTCTTCTCGTTTATGATGTCACGCGTCCTGATTCTTACTTCAACACTCCTAAATGGATTAATGAACTCTGGACACATAATGGTCGGGGTCGAGTCCCCATTGTAGTTGTGGCTAATAAGATTGACATGCGGGAATTATCCGACGATACTGTTTCTCCAGAACAAGGGAGAGTGTTTACTGAGCGGCTTACCAATCTAACCAAACCAGAAGGATTCACTTGTAACTATATTGAAACCTCTGCTAAAACAGGTGTGAATATTGAATCCGCTTTTTCTCTTTTGGGCGAGAATATCATAAGATTTGTTAACCGACAACGAAAAACAAGCCGTAGAATTACTGCTCGCTTACAATCTCGACCTACGCAACGGACTATTCCCAAGTATCGTAAAGCGTAAATTCTTTTATTTTCGCTATTTAGTTTTTTTCAGTTCTTGGATTAAAGCTTGATTTAGTTAGATTTTTGTTTCCCTTTAGTACGTCTACGTCTAAAAAGAAATAATATTAAAATTACAAAACCAAATGGTTCCAGTAGTAAAGAAGTAATTAATGACGGGGAAGTGGTGGAGGGCTCAGTAGAAGTGGGAGGAGTGATAGTAAGAAGATTACTAATTAGAAGTGAGTCAAAATTCGTAATCTGTCCCGTTGGATTAGTGTCATAGAAGTTCAGGACATCTAATGCCAGAATACTGTCAGGAGTGTAACCATAGTACTGCATGTAAGCTTGAGTCAAATTGAGTGTGTGAACGTACCAAGTAAAAGTCGCCTCGTTTCGATATTGAATGACCAAGTAATTACTATTATTGAGATAAATATCCCCTCCAAAATAACTCGTCACATAAATGTCAGGTTGACCTAGCGGGGTAAAAAGTATGAAACCAATATAGTCTACCAGAGTGTTTTCAAAGCGCCATGTGAAAGACAAGGAGGTGTTACTTGTAAAAGGAACATATTGCCCCAGATTCTTGGTAAAATTGTAACGATATCTGGTAGTTCCGTTTAAACGGCCTGAAGAATCGCCTTCATATTTCACGGTTGTATCTAATTGGAAATCAGACCCAGAATGCTCTGAAATCACCTCCCAACCAACAAGATTTTGTTCAAAATCAAGGTTTATTTCCTGAATAGGGGTAAAGCTAGTAGTTGATGACGATATATGAGAAACTGTTGTTATTTTGAAAATATAAACAATTGAAAAAAGAATGAAGCATATAATTAATGAATTTAGTAGTTTGAAGATTTTAAATTTGCCCTGACCCCATTTTTCATTTCCCTCATTATTAAAAGAACTAAGTTTGTTTATAAGAATAATAAAAACATTCCACATGGTTTTAAAAAAGCTGCTAACATTTGTTGTCATTTAATTAACTTCCCTCAGGAAACCTAGAGAGACTTAGAATAGCGACCGAAAGTAAACTAATATTTGTTTCATACCTATTTTTGACTGACCAGCCTTTCGTGATTGAAAGGTGTATGTAAATTCTCCGATAAGAGTATTGCGAGGCATAACTTTAAGGAGATCAAATAACAGTTTATAACCTTTAGGGGAGATAGTTTTTGGGTGTTGTTCTAATAATTCTCGTATAAACAGAGTTTGTCCACCAAAAAAACCGCTTACAATATCTCTTGGTCGTGGTCTTCTTCTTAATAAGAGAGAGAATTTGCCTAGAGTACTAGCACCCCAAGAAATAAGCTTTCGACGAAAACTCCACCCCTCAATGCTTGCACGGGTACCGATAACCAGTTGATACCCCTCTGACAGTAACTGATGTCCATCAGCAATTCGTTCAGGAGGATGTTGGAAATCACAGTCAATAACGAGGAAATAATCCGTAGTTAGAGTTTTAATCGCATCAACCAGAGAGATAGTTAACCCTTTCACAGGTTCGTCTTTCCTATCTAAAAAAAGAACACGAGGATTTTTTGCTTTCCAATTCAAAACCACTTCATCAGTCCCATCTATAGACCCATCGTCTGCAACAATGATCGAAATTTGGGGATAAAGTGATAGTAATCGATTTATTATTTGATCGATATTACTTCGTTCATTTAATGTGGGAATAATAATGGTTAATTGTTCCAACATGAAAATCATACCTTGAGCACTAGCATAATTCGCAAAAAATCAATAGATAAAGCTAACATGTGTTTTACGGTTCGGAATAAAATGATTCACTCTACCAAATAATTATTATTGCAGCAAATAAATTGTAATGTATTATATGTAATGTTTTTAATCAGCAACTAAGGTAAACTATTTCAAAATGAGATCTGGAAAATGAGTACAAATTTGAGACCAGTCTTGGAAAAATTCGCAGAAGGTTTCGCTGTAACTGGAATCTTCCTACAAACTCCTCAAGAAGTCTTTCCAATAATCCAACAAAAAGCAGACTCTCTTTTATTACTCAAAAGGCATCCTAATCTCCAAATTGGTATTAATGAATTAAAAATTGATGATAAGAAAGTCGGTGCTTTGGTAGATTCTCTTACTGATCAAACAAACATAGTCATTCTTTCTGCATTAAAACACATTCAAGAAGTTGAAACTCATTGGAAACGTTTCTTGCCAGTGATCCGCAAACAAATCAATATCGAAGAATTCATTCATCAGGAAAGTATCGAGACCAAATTAATTAACCGACTAGAAGATATCCGTTTAACGCTCACCAGCACAAGATCAATTTTGAAGGAGAAAATTAACAATGACGCAAAATCCTAATAATTTAGATGATGAACTACAAATCGCTGAACAGATCTTAGAATTGACGAAATTTGTTGGAGAACACACTGCAATTATTAACAAACTTAAGGAAAAACAGGATGAAACAACTTCAACAATCAAGAAGTGGGATACTGAGCTTCAGGACAAAGAAAAAAAGGTAGAAACCCAATTTGAAGAATTTACATCAAAATTGGGTACTATAGAAGAAAAATTTGAACAACAAACACAAAATGTTGAAACCCAATTTGAAGAACTCACATCAAAATTGGGTACTATAGAAGAAAAATTTGAACAACAAACACAAAATGTTGAAACCCAATTTGAAGAACTCACATCAAAATTGGGTACCATAGAAGAAAAATTTGAGACTGATTTAACCCAAGAAGTAAATACTATTAACACGAAAATTGATTCAGTAAATCAAACACAAGAAGCTACACAGTCTCAAATGAATGATCATTCTGAGAAAACTCAAGCGAATTTTGATTCATTTACAAAAACTATTGGAATGGTTGGAGACGGGCTAGAGCAGCTTAATCAGATTAACCAAAATCATGCAGCTGCTTTAGAAGAACAAAGGGACAGCCTCAGACAATTCAAACAGAAATTGAAAGAATTAGTCAGTCTAGCAAAAGCAGATCAAAAGACTCATTTTGAGAATTTTTCACGAATTGTTGAGAGTTATAACGAAAATATCCGAACTGAACTAACTATCACAGCACATTCGCTAAAAGAGTCTGATACCAAAATTCTCGATGAAGTTTCAGCCAGTTTCATGCCCCGAAAGATTGGTGAAGAACTGAAACACAAAATTACTGATCTTACTAATGAATTGGAAGAGGAGGCTCGAAAAACCCGTGATGACCTGATACAAGGACTGGAGAAAAATGTTCAGGAATACGAAACAACCATGAAGGAGCAAACTGATAGCATTAAGAGTTACCAAAGAGAGTTACAAAACTTTCAAGAGGAGATTTTATCTATCATTGACCGTAAAGTCAACGAGAAATTTGAAGTAGTGTTTTCGTTACTCTCCAACGTAGCTGTTCTGGCTGAAGAACTGGCACTCCTCATGAAGACTTCAGAGATTCAAATACCATCTTCTGTTTACGAAAAGGATCATACGCCCTCTAATGCTGGAGAAAGCCATCCAGATCAACAAACAGAAACTACAATACCCAACGAGTCCTCAAAAGAAAAGAATGAATGAAAAGTTGTTTTTTTGATTGCTGAATGAAATAGTATAAATAGAAAAGGATTCTATAACTTTATCAAACAAAAGCTTTTGATCATCAAATAGAAGTGAAACAGCTGTGACGATGGAAAGACCGTTTAAAGTGGTAATTGCGGGTGAGAAACATGTTGGTAAATCGAGTCTTGTCCATAGGTTTAAACACAATCAGTTTCCATTGAAAGATTTGAGATCAACAATTGGATTTGAGTTTACTATCGAAACAATAACCCTAACAGATGGTGCGACAGTAAAAATCCATCTATATGATTTTGGAGGAGAACCAGGATTTAGGATGATATTTCCTCAATATGCTTCAAATTGTGATGGACTTATTCTCGCTTTTGACCCTTCTCGTGAGGAAACCTTTGAGGCTCTTCATGAATGGATAAAGGTCTATGAACAAGGAGAAGACAATACCGACAGTATCAACTTTCTTGTTTCCACGAAAGCTGATCTAGGAATCACAACTTCACCTCTAAAAATCAATGAATTCAGAAATAAATATCCTATAACAGAGTATTTCAAGACTAGTGCTATCACAGGGGAAAACACTGAACGCTTATTTCAAAGAATTGCCATGGTTATTCATCAAAAACATCAGAAATGATTGTAAAATAGTGCTGAAAAAAGGCTACACTCATGTCGAAAACTAAATTTATCTTCAGTGCAAACACTTTAACAGTAAAAGTTGTAGTAGCGGGCCCTGGAGGGGTAGGAAAAACCACATTACTGAAAAGATATGAGACGAATAACTTTATCCCAGCAGTTACCACTGTGGGGGTCAATTTTTTAGTAATGGATCAAGAAGTGGGAGACAAAGTTTTACGGATAGCATATTGGGATTACGCTGGAGAAGACCGATTTCGATCTCTTTTCCCTGGTTATTGTCAGGGCTCTTCTGGAGCACTGGTAGCGTTTGATACTTCAAGAATTCAAACTATGGCAGAATTACCTGAATGGATAAGGATGATTCGACAACATAATAAACCAGATCTTCCTATCGTCTTACTTGGAAACAAAGTGGATACTATAGATGATAATAGAAGAAATATTGCAGCTCAAGCAGCTGAAAGATTTTCTAAAGAAAATAATCTTGCAGGTTATTACTTATGCTCTGCGAAGTCAGGTAATGGGGTTGAATCACCATTTGCTCATTTAGGCATAATTATCGTTGAGCAAAAAAGACGACAGAGTACAATGTAAGCTTCTTAAGTCACTTCAATGACATTGTTATTGGTATTAGATCCTAGTATTCATTTAACCAATCTTTTCCGATTCCACAAATTGCTTTAACTCATTTAACACAGCATTCCATTGCTCTTCATGCCAATCTCGGGCTTTAACCCAATCAAGCGAGTTTCCCCATCCTTTGTGTTCAAAAGTCAGATTTGTTCTATCCTTATCTTCAAAAAATTCCACTTTCACCGTAGTAAGAGAGGAGGGATCATTCATAAAATCAGTTTTTAAACGGGATATTATTCATGAATATTCCTCAAACATAATAAATTAAGTTCAGATAAATTGGTCAACGATTTTATCCATTTGCTCCCCTATAAAGCCTTTAGCTGTTAAATATCGTTTGTAGAATTTATCATACTCCACACGAACCATTTTCTCATACGAAATAAGGAATAATAAAATTGTAGCGGCCAATGAAGCAAGCCCTGCTAACCCAAACATAATTGCGGTTGCAGAATATGCCCAACCAGCAAGAGATGCGAGTAAAAAGCCTCCTATAAGTGCTACAGCAGGTGTCGTCCAGGTCGCACCAAATTTATTGATGCCCATAAACTGTGCTTCTTTTCCTTCGGGCACCAAATCAGCTGGTAAGGATACACGAACAGATTCAATGAAAACCGCGCCAAATCCGCCAAAGGCTGCTATAATGAGAATTAGGGAATAATAATCCCCAATTTCCATCCCCGCAAGTATAAAGCAGAACCCTGAGTAAATCAAAGAACCAACGATTGCGGTTTTCACTTTCCCAAATTTTTGAATGAAAAGTCCAGCAGGGATCGCCATAATTGCAGAGGCAATACCAACGAGTAATAATACTATGGGGGCTTCTTCAGACGAGATGGGGGAGTTTGAGGTTGTTAAGTGAATAAACAGATATATTGAGACTGTTTCTGCAGCGAATCCCCAAAAAGATTGAACAAAAAACATTTTCCCAAAGTCGGATCCTCCAAGCATTATGTAGGAAGGCGTATTTTTAATATCGTCAATAGTGGAATCTAGGGGAGGAAAAGGTGGATTTGCTTTTTCCACTAAGATGAAGATTAGAACTCCCGCAATGATGATCGTCAGTGCAGGGAAAAGAAACAAGCCAAATTCAAGTAAAAAGTTTAATTGGAATGTTTCACTTAGTGTAAAGAGTAAGGCTGCAATCTTATCAAGGAAAACTAGCCCGATGGAACTACCTAAAATTGCAAATCCAGCTAAAACTAACCCCACCCATCCACGTTGTTCCTTGGTAAACAACTCTGACAATAGGGCTCCATAAGGAGAAGTAGCCAAACCTAAACCAATATAGATAATGAAAAAACATAATGGGAAAAGAATATACATTAAATCTTCATAAGCAGTACCCGCGAAGCTCCCTGCAATGATAGGGGTTAGAAGCAACATAAAACCAGAAAGCAAGCATCCTAGCAATATAAAAGGAGCTCGATGACCAAATTTCGACCGATAGTCATCAGAAAACGCTCCTCCAATGATGACTATAGCAAGGAATCCGACTGAACCTGCTGCGACTGAATAACTGAAGATAGATTCTGCAACTTCTCGACTCAATTGCAAAGATTGCTGTAAGTATGATTTATTAAAGTAAGCAATTATAAAAGAAATAATGATACCACTAGATGCTGCATATAAACCTAAAGCAATAACATTCCGCATTTTTTCAATTGATGTTCGTGTTTCTCTTAATAATCTAGTGGTTAATAAAGTTAAAGTCATTTTTTCGGTAGGAGAATCTCCTTTTGACTCTTCAATTCCCATCTTCAACACTTGCATTTTCTTTGAATGGTTTTTAGCTTAAAACGCTATTATGTCTTCAAGACGAATCTGTTGGAATATATTTATAATAGGTATATATATGCTAATACCTGATCCTACCAAGATTTTAAAAAGAAGAGCTATAATAAGGGATCAAAATACGTAGAAGTGCGAATATTTTTTCTCATCCGCAGAGGCTTTCCGAATGGTGCATATAAAAGAGATCAAAATGACTGGTTGGAAATCATATGGACCTGGAACTGTCAGTATGCCTCTCGCGAAGGGATTCACTGTTATTGTAGGACCAAATGGGAGTGGAAAATCAAATAGTATTGATGGTGTGAACTTCTGCTTAGGAGC
>JAEOTY010000214.1 GCA_016839625.1 Candidatus Hodarchaeota archaeon | reverse complement strand
GTGGAACCTAGTCTTTCATCCATACTGCCTACAAAGATCGTCATCCTGGAGGTATTACCTGATGTAATTAGAATATCAAGTAAATCTGTACGATCCATCTGAAATAGTCACTAAAAAAAAGAAAGGGAGAAGAGAAAAAAATTTGCTATTAGGTTAAGCTTGAGCTTTCTTTGCAGAGGCTTTCAATACTTCCTCTTCGGGGTACTTTTGGAAGATTAGAAGACCAACCAGGAGGAATATAGCACACACAGGACCGATGAGTAAGAGCCCTAGTGTCCCATTGAATGGTTCTCCTGCAGTATAGGTTGCACCAAAGAGCCCCAAGATAAGCCCCATTAATTGGATAGAAATACCACCAGCAAAACGAGTTAATAATCCCTGTGATGCAAAATGCATGGCTTCTCGACGAGTGCCTGTTACCATTTCGTCATAATCAGTGAGATCAGCAATGATCGAATCAGGAAGGATCAACAGAGGGGCTGCAGGAATACCTAGGAGGAGTACTATAACCAAGGTCTGCGGTAATTCTAACCCAGGGATCATACCCACTGTGGCTAAGAACATCGTTATAATTGTTGCAGCTAACATCCCATAGGATGCGGCTTTCTTTTTACCGACCTTATTAATCCAGTACATTGCAGGAGCAATAGCTAATATACCAGTGATAACGAAAGCAGCAGGAATGAAAGATGAAATGATTTGATCTTCATCTCCCTGATAGATGACATGTAATCCAAAGTCGGGTAAAGCGGCTATTAACATAGACTGAAACGCCGTGGCAAAAATAGTATATCCAAGATAGGGCAAAAAAGGTTTGTTTCTGAATGTAACCACCAGAGCTTCGACTATGCCGAAAGTTGGTAATTCTGGGGTTTGTTCAGGTTCTTTAATTCCAAACGCTGCAATATAGAAACATAGAACCATGAAACCTGCTAATACTACAACAATGAATACTTGAAAACTGACTAAAGCTCCGAGTAATGCTCCAATGATATAGCCCACAAGATAGAAACCCTGACGATAAGTGGAGATACTTGTTCGTTCTTCAGGGGTAGGACAAATTTCAGGAATAATGGATAAATAAACACAGACTGTTGCTGCATAAGCAGCATTAAAGATTGCCTCAAAGAATGCCAACCAGATAATAGGAAAGTATAATTCAGAAGCAGGGGCGGGAATCAGGAAAATGGCAATAAAACTGAGAGCCATGATTGGGGAACCTATTATTAACCATGGTTTTCGGCGACCAAAACGAGCTGACGCCATTTTGTCAGAAAGCCAACCAGCAACGGGATTCATCAGAGCTTGAACCCACCATCCGATAGCTAACGCAGTTCCAAGTAAAGTAAGAATAAGAAACTCATTATCTCCAATTAGATTCTCATAGACAATGTTCTTATAGAAAAAGAAAGTAAAAACGGTAATAACTGCTCCTACTAGTGAATTACCAAAAGTAGCAACAGAATAAGCTGTCTTTTGGAAACGATTTGCAGTAAACATTTGAGCTTCAGTCATTTTTTTTCACCTTATAGAAATTAAGTTGAATAAAATCCCTTGTTCAATTTTAATTAAAAGAGTTATGTTCAGTTTTTTGCGAGACTACACCATGAAGTTTGATCTTAATTGCGAAACTTTCCCGATAATAATGGTGTAGATATGTTGAGAGGCTATTAATCTAAAATAAGAGAAAAACTCCCTCTTCTAGCAAATTATTTGGTCTTTTCTAGAATTCTATCGACAATAGGTTTGAAATAATCAAACGCTTGGGAAATACCCCGATCCTCGTCAGCACGAATTTTCGGATCAAGTGGGATCTGCCCGAGAAGCTCTGTGCCAAATTCTTGTGCCATTTTAGCGCCCCCTCCTTCTCCAAATAAGGCATGTTTTTCCCCACACGATGGACAAACGAATGAAGACATGTTTTCTATGATTCCGATGACAGGACGATCCATTTTGCGAGACATAACCAGCGATTTACCGGTATCGAGAAGACTAACCTCTTGAGGTGTAGTAACAATGACTACACCATCCATATCGGGAATCATCTGCATGATGGAAATCGCTTCATCTCCTGTCCCTGGGGGCATATCAAAGACTAATACTTCCAAATCGCCCCAGAAAAAATCAGTAAGAAACTGCCGTAGTGCCTTGATTTTTAATGGCCCGCGCCAGATAACTGGGGTGGAAGGTGAATCTAGAAAAAAAGCCATAGATACTACCTTGAGACCCATTGGACCTGTGATTGGATGAAACTTCTCATCTTCAGGAGCTTCCAACCTTTTGTTCTCCACACCAAGGATCTTGGGGATGTTTGGCCCAGAAAAATCTAAATCAGCAATCCCAACCTTGCCTTTTGGATATTTTTCAGCAAATGCTAATGCAAGATTGGCTGCCACTGTCGATTTTCCTACCCCTCCCTTTCCAGATAAAACAACAATCTTTCGTTTAATCCCTTTCATATGAGATTTGATCTCTTTTTCAAGTTGCTCTAAGTTTGATTGCATAAAAAGTTCCTTCATTTCTTATTTTGGTCAAATCTGACGTTATATTGAAATAATGAAGTGATTAGTGATTGATAAGTCTTCTAAATAAGTACTTATGGTCTTATATTATCAACAATTAAGCTATGATCTCTCACCTCATACCTTATGATTTCCGACAATTTTTCCGAAAAGATGTCCACTTCGAATACCTTTCTACTATTTCTATTATTGTATTCCTTATGTTAATTGAAGCAAAATTACCCAAAAACACATGGATAGAGAAAAGATGCAAATAACAGAACAATTTGGGTTGAAGAAATCGTTAGATCACTTATTCCAGCTAATTTTCATTTCAACTAACTTATTTGCGTCAATGGAGTTTGAAAATGGCTTAGGATTTATTACAATTGACGACACAGAACAAAAGTCTCAATCGGAACTCCAACAACTACTAGCGTATTTTCTTGATCTGGTTGATTATTTCACCCACGAAAAAGTTCAGCTCATACAGGATGTAGATGATAATTCTCGTTATGCTCTTAGTGGAGGTTTCTAAGAATGGTGACACAATATACTCATGTTCGTAAGGAGGATTATAATCAAGAGAAAATAGATCGTGATTTAATCAGGAATTTACAAAAGATGAGTCACGAAGAAAGAATCAAGAAAGAAAATGAAAGAGTAAACGAAGAAAGAGCTCATTTAGCAAATCGTGCTCTACTGTTATTATCGTTTAAAGACACTACGACTCAGAACTTACGATATGTACTGAAAGTGCTAGGCATTCGGACGTTGGAGGATAAAAAGGAAGTTCTACAAGAAATTTATCGTTTAATTAGAGAAGGTATTGTCTATATTTCCAAAGGCTTTCCTCAATTTGCTCAATTGGGATCTTCCCTCGACGCTGATAATCTAGAAGCAGGAAATATTGATTTGTGCCTGTTACGTCCTTATGACCAGATAATCAAAGAAATTCAAAATGATATAGCTGAAATGCAAAGAAAAGAAGAAAGAAACCAGGAATTATTGTTGTGAATTAAGAAGAAATTAAGGTGGACATCATGTCAAATAATCAAATGATGAATGTTATTGAAGGAAGAGAACAATTTCCTATAGAATCAAGTTCTAAGAGAAGAAAAGACAAACCAGCAATAAAATATGAAATAGATCGGACTATTTTAGAAATTCTAAGAAAAAAAGGTCCGATAACGAGGAGTAAATTAGTGTCAACAACTGGAATCGCACGGTCAACCCTCTATGACAGCTTAATACGATTAATTGTGAAAGGGTATGTAATCAGTTATCCTGAAGATCGTAAACACAGAGGTCGACCTAAAACATATTTCACAGTTGCGCAATAACAGATTTAAAACAAAAATTCTGAAATTAACCTTGAAAAATTCTTCAACGAATACTCCAAAGAGTATTGTCTTGGCCATTATAAGAGGAAATGTTACCTAGGGAGTCCTTGTGTAATATATCAAAACCTATTTTCGAATATAAAAGAAAAATCAAAGTGCTTTTATGTTCATATCCTTTTTTTGGCTGATATTCTTACTGATTCGCCTTTTTTTCATCTTGTGGTGATATTAATCAATGGAAATTATTTCAGAAATAAGTTTCCTGTAAATTAACGCCCCATTTAGCATAATCAACAGAACTAGCTATCTTATAATATATTTTGACATCAAAATCTCTCTTGATTAAATCAATCTTCCTCGCAAAAGCCTTTATCCAATAATTAGGAATTTTAAGATAACCGAAATAATAATAAGGTGATTCGTCATCTTGGTAATATATATCACATCTCGGAAAGCTAAGGAAATGTGGAACCCATGGAATATTATTGTTTTCTGTTGAAGCAAAGATGAAAATCGTTAGATCTAAACCAATGTTGTAATATTGGTTCATTTTTACTAATAAATCAGCATCACCGTATTCTTTAAGCCGTTTGGAGATCTCAGGTGAGGAAACACTAATAGTATTACTAAGTTGTTTAATACTTGAAAAACTACCCCTAGTGGTAAGAAAATCAAGGATTTTTATATCAGCTGGAGTAAGTGTTCGAAATGAATTAAATGAAGGTTTAAGAGAGAAAAAAAGATCAGGGCTGGGAGAAATTAAGGAAATGTCGGCATCACCGTGAAGAAAAGGAGGAGGATGTTGCCATGTAACTTCTCCTTGTGATAGGCCTGTTAAATTCCAAGAGGAAATTTTTGTTCCTATTGGTTGAGAGATTAGAATATCAAGATTTCTCTCGAGTGAAAACATTTCCTTTGGCTTTTTATAGGGAACCTGAACAATACTAAAGGTTCCTAGTGTTAAATTGGTCGAAAGGATTAGATACTTCTCGTATTGTTTAGGAAAAGTGTTTGAATGCACAAATAAAGTAGTCTCGTAACCAAGCTTACCCATATCTAAGAAATGAAGGGCATTTACCATTTGTAATAACCGAATTACATTCATACGACGTAAAACGGTTCTGGGGGAGACTTCTAAATGTTTTGCGAAGTCTGTCTGAGTTGGTTGGCGATAATATACCGCATTATGCTTTTCTAAACCCTGAAAGGCTTTTAATAAAGATATATACAAATTATCAAGCGGGACTGTAAAATTAACTAGTACAGGAAATATAAATTCAAATAGGGACTCTTTATTTCCCCGTATCTCTTTCGTTGACAGTTTTTGGAGGAAAAATCCCAAGAGTTGTTTATCGTGAAAACAGATTTCATAAGTTACTAGCTTTAAAGGGAAAAGGATATTACCCCTTTTCCTCCACTTTAGTACAATTGAACCATAAGTTTTGAGCCAACTCTCATTTAATTCTAAAATGTCATCTTGTTCAAATTTCCTATAAAATGGGAGAATATGAGACTCTAGAATAGTCTTTGCGAACTCTAAGGTGTCTTCAAGTGAATAGTTCTTCGCTTTCTCATGGATATGTTTCCAGATATTGAGAAAATCAAGTACAAATTCCTCTATTTTATACTCTTCGGGTTTTTGTCGGAAATTATCAAGGATTAAAGAATTTTGTTGAGGGAGAGGCATTTGATGCCGAAAAGAAGAGTAGTATCATTTATAAACTTGTCTAGACAAAATCTTCGAATATGCAGAAACGCAAAATACTTGCGTATTATGCAAAAAATATGAAAAAAAACCGAATAAAAAAATAAGGTGTGTAAAAAACAATGAGAAAAGTTAGAAATCGTGAAATGAGAAATGAAATTGAATTAATACTGTTGAGATTAGTTCCTTGGTTATTCATCATATTACTCTACCTCACAGCAACGTCGTTAGGAACTGCTGCTGCTGCAGGTGGACCAATTCAAACAATACTAGATTAAAAATTGAAATTAGGGCTACAATTTCAGAGTAGAACGTATTTCTTTCGTATTTATAAGAGTAATAAAATGAATAAGCACGCCATGATCCAACAAGAAACAAACAGAAATAAGTTCATTAAATGTCCTTGAAAATGAGGACATTCACAAAGATAAACCTAGGATGAATCTCAATACTCCATCATGTTACATTAGGTACTTAACATAATATGGTAATCCTTCCTAGGTAATATATCGCTTTTTAATAGCCCTTAGTAATTTCTGATGTCTTTAACCAACTGATTTTTATTCAGACAAATTACTTGTTTAGTTAATGAGGGAGGGATTTTCTTCTCTTTCAGGTGAAATACAGTACATTCGCAGTTTTTTTTACCTTTCTTACAATATGAATTTGTAGAAAAAAAATGTGACATTTTTTCTCTATTGATGTCAGATTCGAATATCTTTCCATTATATCAAGTTACGACTTTCATCTGTCATACAAGGCGAAGTTGTGTAGAAACATACGGATGAAATCAAAATGCAACTTACGGAACAGTTTGGACTAAGGAAGACGTTGGATCGTTTATTACAACTGATATTCATATCCATTAATTTATTTACAACATTTGAGTATCAAAATGAACTTTGTTTTCTAAAAATTGATGATGACGATCAATATTCTGAATCGGAGCTACAACATCTCTTAACGTATTTTCTTGATTTAATTGAAGTTTTTTCGCACGAACGGCTACATTTGATCCAAGATCCAGCAGAAAATTCTCGTTATGCTCTTAATGGAGGATTTTAACTATGTACCAAAAATATGTAACAATCCACAAAGAAAAACTAATCCAAGAAGAAGGAGATCAAGAATCTCTTACAATAAAACTTAATGAGGAAGAAATGGCTATTTTAGCTGACAGAGCTCTTCTACTATTGTCCTTCAAAGATACTCCTACTCAAAATCTGCGTTACGTGATGAATGTTCTTGGTATTCGCACGCTAGAAGAGAAAAAGAAAGTTCTTCAACAGATTTATCGGTTAATTCGGGAGGGGATTGTGTATATTCCCAAGGGACTTCATCAATTAATAGACCAGGGTTCTCTTTTCGATACAAATAACTCTTCAGAACCAGAGAATATTGATTTATGCCTTCTTCGTCCTTACGAGCAGATAATCAGAGAATTACAAAGTGAAATAATGAAGTTGCAAACGCGTAAAGCCTCTTCTACCCTCTAGGACTGAATTACGATGAAGCTGGAGAAAAGTCTACTTAAGGAAATGAAAGTTTCTGAAGAAGAAATGGCACAATTAACGGATCGAGCTCTCATCTTATTATCTCTCTCCGAGAGTGTAAAACAAAGTTTGGGGTACTTACTGAACCTACTTGATATTCGAACAATACAGGAGAAGAAGAACGTCCTACAAGAAATTTTCAGGCTTATTCAGGAGGGGATTGTATATCTCCCACAAGGGTTGCCTACATTAGTCGAAGAGGGAGCTTTTTTAGACATTAATCATGATAATGGACACGAAGATATTAATCTATGCCTTCTCTGTCCGTATGAGCAACTAATTCAAGAAATTAAAGGCGAAATCGGTAAAATGAGAGCTCAAAACGAACCCTAGAAGACCACTTCATCAAACTCGAAAGAATGCATTTAGAGAATTTTGTTTTTCAAATCTAAAATGATTTAAGAGTATATTACGCTCTTATTCAAGAAAGTGCAAAGAAGGTTAATAACATGTTTTTCCCATTTTCTCTCAAATCTGCAGCCAATTGGTTGGAGTTTGTCCCCGATTTTCTGATAAATCTTCCTGGTGATTCGAAATATGTCGATAACAAGGATTTTCATCATTATTTAGCTTCAACATTGGAAGCTTACTTAGCAGAAGCGCCTGCTGGATTTCTTTCCATCATATATTCGATTCTTAATGAAGCAACAGAACACGGGAAATTTGTTTTGATAGAAACATTACTCTTTGCTGAGAATAGTTGGCCAATACTTGCACAAGATGAAAGACTACAACCGGCATTAACAGAATTAGCTTTATCAACCGATAAGCTTTACTCAAAAGGCGCCGCTAGTCTTTCAAGCAAATTGGAGGATCTTCAGCTCAAACGAGGGATGGCAGAAATGACTGAGGTTGCACCCCAGGAAAAGAAAGAAGAAGTTCTTGATGATATTCTAGGTGGAGCTTTAGAAGAACTTGCCATGGCGAGGCAGGCTATCCGAGGTTCTTCTGAACATGATGAACTCTCACGTGTGGCAGAGGATGAAATTCCCCTCGCACCCTCCAGAGTTTCAGAACCAGAGTTTGAACTTGCAGACGAAGAATTTGAAGAAGAACTGCTAGAACCCGAACCAGCTGTTCCTGAATCTCTTCCTCCTCCTTCTCCTGTTACAAGACCAACTCCCACTCCTGCTCCTAAAGCAGCCCCCCCTAGACCTCCAGCTGGTCCGCCAGCAGCGCCAACACCACAGCCAACAGCTGCACCAGCACCAGCTGCAGGCGCTCCTCCTGCTGCTCCTGTCGCAACAACCAAAGATTCTGAAGCAGAAATCCCCCCATATGAGAAAGATATTGAGGGACTTATGGACAAAATGCAAAAAGAAATGAGCAAAAAAGCCAGAAAGAGAGCACCGAAGGCAGAAGCAGCGGAACTTCCAGCACCGACCCCTGCATTACGTTCTGAAACAGTGAGAAGAGACACAATTCATACGCATGTTCACTATTATTCCCGAATGAACTCACATAAGACTTATCCATTTACAGTAACACTATCAAGTATAGCTATTAAGATCGCTGCTGATAAAACCCACTTGTTATCAGGTGAAAAAGAAAAAGAAACTCGCGGGGAGTTTGAGCTACGTGAAATAACTAAGCGAATAGCCGTGGAACCATTATTGAGCGGATGTTTAGTACAACCAACATCAATATTTGTTGATCCACGGCCCCAAAATCTCCCCAAGAAATTAACCTTCTTTGTCACCCCATTGGTTGAAACAGGGTTCAGGGCAACTTCTCTCACTGGAGCTATTTATGTAAGAAACGAGAAAGGAGCAACATTGTTAAAATTAGACCTTCCAAAGTTGTGTGTTGCTAGTCACCGTGTCAGTCAAATAGCTGCACTAGCAGGAATGGTCGGTGGTGGATCAATGCCCGCATTGGACTTCTTATTTAATCTTAATCTTCAGAGAACTCTTGCAAATCAATTGGATTATGTTCTTCCACAAGCTACGTTATCTGTCAACGACCTGTTGACAATGGTGATGGCTGCTCAAGTAATCTTTATCATTTTAACCTTGGGTACGGCTCTTCTTTGGTGGTGGAGAAAAGGACGAGCAAAAGTTGCCCCAGAACAAGCCAAAAACCTCCAAATTTCCCAATAATCAGGCACTAATACTAAAGAAAATGAACAGTTAGTCAGGTCTGTACGGAGATTCGTCAATGATCAAAACAGAGATTCACCCTTATTTAAATTTACGCACTGTGTGTCTTGGAATTGTAACCTATCATGGAGCTGCTCATGATTCACTTGCAGGTACAACTCAAGTTTTGTTACAAACAATGGGTCGTGGAACAGAGCAGCACGATGAGTTAGAAATCGCAAAATTAATCGATGGAACAGGAGGATCATTATTTACTACAACAGATAAAGACTTTGCCGTTATTGGGGCTCAAGTTCAGCCAAAACATGCTATGAGGACATTAGAACTCCTTTTTGAAATGATAACGACTCCTTCCCTCGAAGATTCTCATTTCCAAATCGAAAAACAGAATTTGGTGCAACTCTATCATCAAGTTCAGTCGAATGCGATCCGACGAATGCTGATCTTTGACGCAGATAAAGCAGTCTTTGGAGAAACCCATCCTCTAGGACGATCTCAAATTGGGACACCCGAATCAATAAACCAAATAACCCTCGACAATCTTCATGAAACCCATCAGAAACTACTAGTCAGTCCGTGGGGATTTGCTGTCGGAGCGATATCAGAAACCCTTCAGTCCCAAATCGATCAGGAATTTTCCAACTTTCTTTCGTCGCAGAACTTTGAACCAAAAAAGACCCATTCTTTCCCTCAAAAAACAGTCCCCCCAAACAATATCATAGCATCATCTTCTAAAGAAGATGGAAGTGTTTATCTTTGTGTCAACATTATATCAGATATCAAACCAACTACTATAGGGTTAGCTCGTTTCTCTAGTGCTCTCCTCGGTGAATCATTTGGATCAAGAATGTTTTCAATTTTACGAGATCAGAAAGCATTCGGTTATTTGACTGGAGCAACGTTGAAACTCTTAGACACGGCGTTAATTCTTCGTTGTTATATGGAAACTAACCCAACACGGACGGAAGAAGCAATAGATTCGCTTGTAGAAATTATTTCCGACTTAGGTAAAAATCCAGTCTCAGAAGAGGAATATAATACGACTCGTGATTTTATCTTAGGTCAGTTAGATTTATCATTCGACGATTCGCGGGCATTGACTTCACGAATTATTAACAGGGGAGTTCATGGTCTTTCACCTACGGTTGAGTCAAGATATAAGGAAATTGAAACAGTCAAAACTGAAGATATTCATTCATTGTGGAAAAAACTTCTTCACCCAAAGAATTTCAGTCTGGCCATTATCGGTGATATGGATCCCACTAAGATCCAGGAAAACTGGAAGAACAAAACTTTCAACAGTGATTAAAGGGATACCAATGAGTACTGAACAATCAGAGATTATTACCTTAGACAATAATTTAAAATTGCACCTTGTTTCGATCCCTAGTGGAAAAACATCGTTATTTGCAGTTGGTTATTTTGCTGGGAGTATGTATGAGGAGGGATTCGGTTCTGGGTCAAATGATGGTATTAGCCATTTTTTGGAGCACATGTTCTTCAAGGGAACCCCAACGAAAACAACAAAGCAAGTAAACGAAGAATTTACTCGATTAGGTGCTGATTTAAACGCTTATACAACCTATGATCATACAGCCTATTTTGCTAAAGTACCAAGCCGAAATTTACACAAAGCTGCTGAAATCTGGAAGGATTTGTTAACAGACAGAAAAGTTGATCCAGAAGAGTTTAAAGCGGAGAAACAGGTTGTTTTACAGGAAATCCAATGGTATGAAGACATGCCAGAAACAGACACTCTCTTTAAAGTTCGTAAAACGCATTTTACTGGAACACCACTAGAACACAGCATATTAGGAACACAGAATTCGGTTGGGGCGATTACAGCAGACATGATAACCGATTACATCTCACAATTTTACTCCCTAGATAATGCCGTAATAACCTTGGTAGGAGGGTTCGATTTACAGGCAGAAAAGGAATTTTTATCTTCTACTTTCAATGATCCAATCTCACAACCAAAAACCAATCCCATCAGTCCGCCAAAAGTTGATTCTGTTGTTCAAAAAAGTGATATCTCATATCATTTTCTTGAAAGACCAAAACCTCTAACATACGTAGCTTTGTGCTGGACCAGCCCTGGTACCTCCACTTCTGATTTTTTCCCATTACTGTTACTAAATACTTTCATTGGAAATTCTCGCACTTCCTTATTATATCGAGAAATAACCAGCAAAGGATTGGCTGGAGTTTGTCGCTATGGATTTGAACCGCTTTTTGATATCTCAGCCAGTACCATTTTTTTCGTTGCTCCTCCAAATAAAACCGACGAAGTCTTTACAAGGATCCTAGAACTACTAATTGATATTCATGACCTCAAAATAACCTCTCAAATTGTTACCGATTTAAAAGAAGAAATTTGGGGATCTCACATTTCTGAAATCGAGGATCCTACCAATTATGGGATTGATCTTCTTCAAAAATACGTCAAATTCCACCAATGGTTCTCGACAACGGATTTCCAAGAGAAAATCTTTCAAATCTCTCCAAATGACATTCAAAAAGCTAAAGACCAGATATTTAAACATTTAAACATGACAGTGTATGCCACTGGTACAATCCCCGAGAAATGGAATCCTAAATTCCCAGAAAACGGGCCATGGTAACAGTACTATCCAATGAATGACAGCAGGACAAAGGTATGACCTTTACAACAGGATTAACTATACAAAAAGTAAACACTATCCAACCCTCACAATGGGTTAAAATTGCGTCTGTTATCCGGTTGAAGCACATAGAGTTTGATCAGACTGTTTTTGATGATTTGGAAGGCGTACTTCAGATATTGAAATCATCCCAAACAACAATTCATGCCCCTTATGTGGAAGATTATGGAATAGATCTTTCATCTAATAACAAAGAGGTAGATACGTTTGTCGAGAATGTGATCAACAACCAACGGAATCTTAATATTATAGGAGTAGTGGTGCACCCTCCTTCCGATGCAAGCGGATCGTGGGAAAAATTTTATAAGCGGATAGAGAAT
This sequence comes from Candidatus Hodarchaeota archaeon, assembly GCA_016839625.1. Taxonomy (GTDB): domain Archaea; phylum Asgardarchaeota; class Heimdallarchaeia; order Hodarchaeales; family Hodarchaeaceae; genus Hodarchaeum. The sequence goes on along the minus strand of JAEOTY010000214.1, from coordinate 23,918 downwards.
TTACCACTTCCTTTACTCGAAAATATGCCATATCAATCGTGGGAGGAATTTCTACAATTTTTTGAGACAACACAAGCTAACACCAATAATAAATTGGGTTTTTGCTTTGATATTCCTCATTCGTATATAACTCATGGTAAGAACTATTTAGAACTGCCTAATCACCTTTTGGACTTACTTCAGGCACCAACAGGATATATTCACATTTCAGGAGGCACACGAGAAGAAGACACACATTTTCCATTATTAACAGATGGAGATATGCCAGTTGAACCTGTCAAAGAATTCTTGAAGAAAATTCATTTTTCAGGAACCGTTACAATGGAGTTGCGGCCCCGTTCTCTAGAAGACCTCAACAAAATCTTTCGTTCCTATATCTACATGCTCGCAATGTCTGGAAAAAACTTCCACAGATTTCTTGTGAAAATTCTGCGGCCTTTTGTGATGCGAAAAGTTCGTCAAATGAGAACAAAGAAGAATCCAGGGATTTTTTAGAATAAAGAAAAAACAACTTAAAAATCAAGGGAGAAGTCATGAAAAAGGAAAAATGGTGGTATAAAGCGGTTTTTTACCAGATATATCCCCGTTCATTCGCAGATAGTACCAATAACGGGATTGGAGATCTCCAAGGTATTATCAACCGGTTGGACTATTTACAGGAGCTTGGAATAGATGCCATTTGGTTTTCGCCATTTTTCTCCTCACCTCAAGAAGATTACGGGTACGATATATCGGATTATAGAGCGATTAATCCCGAATATGGAACCATGACTGAGTTTGATGAATTATTAGTAGAAGCTCATTCTTTGGATATCAAAATAATCTTGGACATGGTGTTAAACCATACTTCTGACCAACATCCTTGGTTTCTAGAGTCTCGTGCAAAAAAAATTAATCCTAAAAGGGAATGGTACATTTGGAAGGAAGGACGAGGCAGGAAGGGGAAAAAGTCACCAAATAACTGGAGAGCGATCATTGGAGGATCAGCGTGGGAGTGGGATGAACACACATACCAATTCTATTTACATCAATTCCTCCCGTGTCAGCCTGATCTTAATTGGCATAACCCTGAAGTTCAAGAAGAAATGCATAACACTCTACAGTTCTGGTTAGATAAGGGTGTTGATGGATTTCGGCTAGATATAATCCATGTGCTTTTCGAGGATCAAGACTTTCGTAACAACCCACGAAGTTGGCGGCTCCTACCGTCCCATGATTCTACTGCTTTTCTATTCCAAGACCCACGGTATACTGCATTTCTCCCCGAAACAATTAATATGTGTACAAGGATTCGAAAAATAATAGATTCCTATACACCAGAAAGAATGCTCGTGGGAGAAGCAATGGGAGGACCAAACATCATCCGCCCATTATATGGAGAAGAAAATGATGGATTGAACCTTGTTTTCAACTTCAAATTCACTAAGCAACCTTTTTCTGCAGAAAAATTTAAACAAGTCATCCAAGAAACAGAGAGCATCCTACCAGAACCATATTGGCCCTGTTATGTATTATCAAACCATGATGAACAACGCATGATCTCCCGATATGGTAATGAAGAGAAAAGATCGAAATTGCTAATGCTTCTTTTACTCACCTTACGAGGTACTCCTTTCATTTACTATGGGGAGGAAATTGGAATGCATCAAGTAAGAATTCCAAAGAAATATCTAAAAGATCCCATTGCTAAACTGAAGGTATGGGGAATTCCTATCGGAAAATTCTTTGGTCGTGACGGATGTCGTACTCCGATGCAGTGGACCTCCTCCACCCGAAATGCCGGTTTTTCATCTGATCCTGATATTGAACCATGGTTACCGATTTCTACAGATTCAACATCAATCAATGTTGAAACACAAGAAAAGGATCAAAAATCAATGTTGTCATTTTTTAAGAGCCTTATCCAACTTCGCAAGAGTGAATATGTTCTTAAGGAGGGTGATTTGGAACTTCTCCCCACATCCAATAACAAATGCCTGCTTTATGAACGTCGAGCAAATCAGGAGGGAATATTGGTCACGCTCAATTTTCATAACAAGGTTAACCAGATTGACAACCCCCATCCTTCTTCTACTGCAATTTTTTCAACTTATGATTTCAAAATCTCGCATGAGACAGAGAATTTCATTCAACTCCGTCCCTTAGAAGGGTTAGTGATGAAATTTCATTTAACCTCTCAAGATTAGAAACAACAGGAGAAAATCCTAATTAATCCTCTTCTAGATCTAAATATCCTCCATATTTCGCGTGAATGGAGCAAGTTCCTTCATTTCCAACCATACAAGGCCCAATAGGATTTTCAGGAGTACATTTTTTATTGAAGAGGCCACAATCTTCGGGATAGATCTTCCCTAACATAACTTCTGCACACTTACACCCCTTAGGTATGTCCTCACCACTACTCATAGGCAATTCTTCTTTTAAACGGATATTAAATTTCGAAAACTGTTCAGCTAAGTCATAGCCTGATTTTGGGATGATTCCAATGCCCCGCCATCTTGCATCAACTACAGAATAAGCTTCTGACATTGCTGCTAATGCTTTTCTATTCCCTTCTCGAGTAACCACCCTTGAGTAGAGGTTCTCTGTTTTCGATCGAGATTGAGCCAGCTGTTGAAGAATCGCAAGAACGCCGAACATAACATCAGCTGGTTCAAAACCCGCCACTACTATTGGAACGTGGTGTTGATCGCTGATAGACTCATATATACCATAACCTGTTATTGCTGAAACATGACCAGGTGCAATGAAACCGTCTAGGGGAATTTCAGGTTGTTCTAGTAAAATTTCCATCGCTGGAGGCACAAGTCTATTAGCACAAAGAATGAAAAGATTAGTAGGAATCCGTTGATTAAGGAGTTCGATAGCAACGGTTGGAGCTGTGGTTTCAAACCCGATGGAAAAGAAAACAACCCTTTTTTGAGGATTGCTATTAGCAAATTTAATAGCATCAAGAAAACTATAAACAACACGAATATCTGCCCCTCCTGCTCGAGCGGTCAGGAGAGACCCTTGATTACTCGGAACTCGAGACATATCTCCAAAAGTAGCTAATACATACCCATTCTTTGCAAGCCAAATACTCTGTTCGATATCCTCATTTGGACAGACACAAACGGGACATCCTGGGCCAGCGATCACTTCAATATTCTTTGGTAGAAGAGATCTTATCCCCCAATGAGAGATCGTATATTCATGGGTTCCACAAACATGACAAATGCGGATCTTTCGATCACCAATTTTGGCTGATAACTCGTGAATCTTTGTTTTAAGTTCATTGATAACTGTCGGGTCTTGAAATGATTTGGTCAATATCCGTACTCCGTTGAAGAAACACTAGAGGCTCGATCAGCCAACTCTATGTAATCTATTTATTCATACCTAAAGTTGTCTTAGATACTCAGAAAATTCTGTTTTGAGCTCTGTATCGGAGAATAACTTTAGATTCCAATCTTCCTCCTCTTTCTCTTCTGGAATACTTCCAATGAGGATAACCTCGCAATATTCCTCTTTATCAATGTTGGTTCTAAGGCTACTCCAATAGGATTGATGAAAAACTTCATCTATACCCTGTAGGGGTGGAATTGTAATCAATACTCTCTTTTCGGATGTTGAGAGTGAAATAAAGGCTCCATTATTCTTCTGTAATATTCCAGTGCTAGTTTCTTTCATTTTATCGATAATTGCCTTAATTTTTTTTCCTGAACTCGTCAAATGCTTTTGGTTCTTTTCTAGATCTTTCAGGAGAGGAGCTTTCCGTTCTTCGATGCATCCTGCTAACCATTTGATCGCTTCTCGCGGATTCCCATGAGAGTAAGCATAGGATGATTCAACGTCTCCTTTAGTAAGGGGCCACAAAGAATCTTGATCTGATGGCAGAATTTCAAACTTGTGATGGAAATCTTGTAGCATTTGTATGCAATAATCTTGAATGTCTTTCTTTAAAAATCGTTTTAACACAACTGGAGGTTCAATCCGACTTTGAACTGCAGTACTAGATAGATCGAGAATCTTATCCCATAATGTAGCAAGACAAGCCAAACATAAAATGAAATTAGATGCTTCATTGTGCATTTTCTTGAGGGTCTCGAGAAACTGAAGCTCTGCTTCGGGTCCCAAAGCAATGAATAAGGATTCAAGTTCATCAACGAAGAAGAGGATTGGTTTATCTATAACCTTCAAAATAATCTTCAATGCTGCTAATGCGAGTTCCTCATCATCCATGATCGTTCTTTTGAAATTAGTGGTATTATCGTCAATATCAAATCCAGTCAACCATTTTAACGCAAGTTTTGATTGACTTGGGTCTTTTAACGCAAAAAAACCATCAATTACAATATTCCCCATTCCAGGAAAATCGACTGCTGCATGTTCAACTTTACGATATTTCTGTGTTAAAGCATCTGCTACATACTCTAGCAGAGGGGCTCCCCCAGCTTTGATGGTCTCGAAATAAAAATGGGAGTATACTCGATTGGGATTGGTGGGAACTGGAATATATACTACATATGCATCCCTAATTGTTTCTCGAAGAACCCAATAAAAATGAGTTTTCCCATACCCTGCTTCCGCGATTATGGGTAAAATGACAGATTCTCTTTTCTTTCTGCGCACTATTTCCAAGAAACGAATGACGTGTTTCAAAGCTTCCTGATTTGGACGGTTTAGATTGAAAAATTCTGGAACATCCGAACGAGCAGTAAAGCTATGGAATGGATTCTCTATAACCAAGGATGCTACATGAGTCATAATTAATTAGGCCTCGAACATCATAAAATAGAATACACCAGTACCAGAGTCTGATTCAATCCCACCATGGACAGCATATGATTTTGATAAAGCTGTTTGCAATGTAATGACTCCCTTGTCGTGCAAATCTAGTACTTTTTTGTTAAACAAATTATCGGGAATTCTCTTCTCATTCAACTTCTTTCGAACATCGGGAATCCTTACAAGGGGTTTCATGGGATTAGCAAGGTCTTTATATGCCTTTCTCAGACAAGATAGAAATTCTTGATCCCCAATTGATGTATTAGGATTCAATTCACGCGTTAAGTTATTCTCTCCATCAGGAGTTATCTGAAAGATGCTTTTAGTCCCACGTTTGATTTGCACGTACCCTTTATTCACTAATTTCTGTAGTAACGATTTTTCTGCCTCTGTTCGTGCATAATATCCATTCGTACCAAGAAATTGTAGCATACGAAGATAAGTTGTCTCCATAGAATCACTTACTCTGTAAAAAATCTTTATTTGGCTAGGGTTCTAGCTAGTATTCAAACGATTTTTAAGGAAAGATTGAAGAAATAGCTTGCTAACATTGGGATAATATCTCGAAATCATAGACAAATTGTCTTTAATCGTCAACGAAGAGTTCCCTTTATAGTATAATACGGTGGATTAGCTAATGATTCTTGATAATCTGACTGAAATTTCCAAACTGGACTCCAAAAATATGTTCCAGATGGTATATGATTGGGCGGAACTAGTAGAAAAGTTGGTTCAACATCCTTTTGAGGTTCCAGCTCAAGCTACTGTGGAGAAATACACAATTTCCTATACTGAACCTGTTTCACAAGTCTTAATCTGCGGTATGGGTGGGTCGGCGGTCAGTGGAGACTACTTACAAACTTACCTCAAAGAAGTGTTTTCTCTGCCAATAATCATAAATCGAAATTATACTCTCCCGAAATTTGTTACGAATAACACATTAATAATTCTACTATCATATTCTGGAAATACAGAAGAAACTATATCGTGTACGATCGCTGCAATTAAGAAATCAGCCAAAATAGTAGGAATTGGATCGGGGGGGAAATTAAAGAGTTTCTGTCAAAGATATTATTTGCCTTTTTTCCTAATTCCTTCTGGATATCAACCAAGAGCTGCTTTTTCTCTCCTATTTTTCCCATTACTCAAGATTCTATCATCATTGAATCTCGTTCCCCTTGATCACTCTGCTATTGAGGAGACTCTATCACTCTTTCGACAGATGCGTGAGGAATTTCACCCCAAAAAAGAAACATCTGAAAACCAGGCCAAACAAATCGCACAAAAATTACACGAACGAATTCCTGTGATATGGTCCTCATTTGGATGTGTTGCGAATCGAATAAAATGTCAACTAAACGAAAATTCCAAGATACTCGCAATGGCCGAAGAATTACCAGAATTCAATCATAACCACATAGTGGGATGGGAATCGTTGACAGGAGAAAACCCCTTTGTTGTTCTCGTTTTTCGTTTTGAGGCCGAACATCCTAATGTTAAGTTGCGTTTAGAGATAACAAAAGAAATCGTTAAAGACAAAGTTGAGGTAGTGGAAATTGTCGCCAGAGGTACAGATCTATTGAGCCAGTTGTTCTCAGCTACTTATTTTGGGGATTACGTTTCTATGTATCTAGCTATTTTGAATAACCAGGATCCAAGCACAGTAGATAGCATTGTTTATCTCAAGGAACAGTTGGAACAACGTGAACAAACCCAAACTAAGCTATTTGATGCCTTGGATGGTTTACATCAGTAAACCCAAGTAGGCATTTGAACAAAGTGGTCTTACCTGACCCATTAAGCCCGGCTAGGCCCGTACAAGAACCTTTGTTGATTGTCAATGATAGTCTATCGAATACAGGGAATGTACCATAATTCTTTATTAATTCTTTTACATCAATAATAGCTTTCAGTTCTTTCACTTACGACCAACTTTAGTCACGAGCATTTATTTGGGTATATGTACGTATATAGGTTTAATACATTTATAATCGAATTTAGTCGTCAAATAAAGCTGAGAACTCTGTCCAACACCAGCAAGGCCTATAAAAAGAAATAAACCTTCATAGAACTCAATTGTATTGTTAAATTATTATATATAAATTCACTAGGAGAGTTAGTCGTTTGAAGTTGGGTTTTGAGAAAAGTATCGTGTGTTAACTATAATTTTTTGTGAAATGAGGCCAGCAACGAACTCCTAGAAATACAAAATTTTCTATTTAGTTAGCCTTTTTGAAAATTCTAGACTCCGTGATTTGTTCTGAGATTGAAAACCTTTTAAGCGATAATTATCCAATGTTATCCCTGTATTGGAAGGAATATTGCTTGTTATTTCTAAGATTGGCACTAAAAAATATCATTCGTAATCGTAGAAGCGGAGTTTCTTTAACAATAGGTATTTTCCTATCATTACTTCTTTTCAATGTATTAAATTTCAATATAAATATAGCTCAAGACGAAATTATTCAAAGTACCGTGACAGAAGGATATGAGATCATTGGTAACGCTTATTATTATCGTAATGAGCGAGTAAATCAAAAAAATATTGCAAACGACACTGATACGTGGAAGGAGATTGAAACTGAACCTGAAATTCAATCTGTTACTCCTCTAGCATCTACGAATGTCTATGATTATGTATCAAATTTAGATTACTATATATTTGGCATTAGAGACTCTGATTGGAATTCTGTATTAGAATCTCAAAATTCAAGGATTATAGAAGGAACTGGTAATTTTTCAAATTACAATAACACATCAACTCATATCCCTGTAATAGGATTTTCAACTTCCCCGAAAATAGAAAACGACTCAGTAATTATTGCCAGTTATGAAAGAAATCACACAATTGATATTCTTGGATGGGTCAATTTTGACGTTACTGATACTGTGTTTGACGAAAGTATAGGGGAATTGATGCAAGAAAACACGCAGACTTTTGTTTTTATCACTTTGATACCCAAGATGACTAAGTTTGAGCATTTTGACGTCCAGTTAAAAATTAAGCTAATTTCTGATATAATCAACTACAAAGATATTCAAGGAACAACAAACAAGCTGGACTCAATAGTTAATCGTTTTAACTTGAAATATCGCGATTATTGGTTCTATTCCCCCGTTTCAATCCAACTAATAGGAGCTCAATTATTTATTTTCATTTTTTTGGTCATTACTTTGATTTTTTTACTCCCTTTTTTCTTTCTAGCTTTTTATATCTCAAGATTATCCTCCGATCTCAACTTGGAGTCACGTCGAATTCAATATGGATTATTTTTAACACGGGGAATCGACACGAGGACAATTCAACGATCGTATTTTGCAGAGGGCGTTATTCTTGGATTAATTAATGGTATTGTCACATTTTTGCTAACCCCTATTTTTGGATTGATCTTAGCGAGTTATCTTCCGGTTAGTATTCCTCAAGAGCCTTTACATGAATTAGTTGTCAATTTTTATTTGGAGAATATTTTATTGCTGGGGTGGTCCATTTTAATCGGCATGGCTGTTGGCTTTTTCATAATGAGACTCCCACATTTTTATGTCCGCTTATCACCTTATGAATTAATGCATCAATATAGATTTGAAGAAGGGGAAACAACAAGAACAAGGGGTAGAAGAGATCTAGCATTTCTACTGCTTGGCTTTTATCCAATAGGAACTTTACTAGTACTATATCTATTTTCAATCTTCCAAGTACCAAGCATTTTTTTTATTATGATAACTTTTATGGGAGGTTATGCTTTGTATATTGCACCCTTTTCACCTTTCTTGATATCTTATGGATTGTCATCATTTCTAGCCCGACAACCATTGATTTTATCATCAATCGCTAACTTTTATTCAAAATTATTTCCAGGACTAAAAGGATTAACTGAACGTATGATTCTTTCAAAACTGTATCGTATTTCAAGGATAGCTTTTGTGATGGCACTTGCGTTAACATTTATTATCTTTCCCCTAATTCTTTCAGCATCACTAGAAGCATATAATAATAAACTGGGTGATTTTAATAGAGGAGGAGACGTTCGGATTGATATTAGTAGTAATTCGAGCCTAAATTTAGACAACTTAAAACAGAGGCCAGAAGTAGCTGCTGCATCACTGATTCAAATCAAGTATGAGTATATACTTACAATTGTTTACATGAATTCATCTGAGTACGAATCATCTGCGAATATATCTCCGTTTTGGCAACTAAAACAGGAAGATCTCCTATCTCTCAATGATTCTTCAATTTTGGCTTCATTGTCTACTATTAAGGATTTGGGGTTAAATCCTGACGACACCTTAACAATAAACTCTACTGAATATACAATTGCTGGTTCCTTCAAAGCTCTAGGAGGTACAGGAATAACAATAGGGAGTACTCATCTAGTAATTATTAATCAGCAATTAGATCCAACTTTAACAGCAGGAAGGTATATAATTAAGTTAAACAAACTTTCAACTGAATCTGTGAGAAGTTTATATGATTTTGTGAAAAGTAAGGATTCGGAAGCGAAATTTAACGCGAAAATTGAAGTTAGAAGTACTGAAGATATCCAAGCAACCTTTGATATCTTCGTGTTTCTTATCAGAATCTTGGAAACACAAGCGGTGTTACTATCTTTTATTGCTATCTTTGCACTAGCCTTCTTAATGATTATCAGAGTGAGGGAGCGTACTAGAGAATTTGGAACTTGGAGGAGTAAAGGAATGAGCAATAGTCAGCTATTACAAGGCTTAGTGGTTGAAACCGCTAGTATTGGTACTCTTGGGTTTATAGTTGGAATTATAACTGGAACAGCTATGGTACTTGCTTTTCAAGGTTTTATACTTAATACCATAATTGAAGGTGTTTCTCTTATTCCTGTTGATATAATTGTTCCCCTAGAAATGTGGGTTTTGTTATTCTTGATGATTTGTGGTATTATTATTATGACTATTCTTGTAGGTATGTGGGTAACGATGACCCCTATTTCAAAACAAATTCGATATGAAGATTACACATAATTATGGTAGGATGAAAGTGGAAAGTTTTATTGAAGTAAAAGATTTGACGAAACAATACATGTCGGCTACTGAAGTTCCAATCCTTGCATTAAGGAATTTGAATTTGGACGCGTTCGAGAATGAGATTGTTTCCATCATGGGTCCATCTGGATCGGGTAAAACTACATTACTAAATATTCTCGGAGGGATCGATACTCCTACCTCGGGTTTTGCACGAGTTGGATCTTATTTCTTGACAGCACCAGATATGATGACTCGATTTTTCAGCTCTGCTTCGCATACGGACTTCCGACGATCGACAGTTGGTTTTATTTTTCAATTACATAATTTATCACCTATTCATACAGCTCAAGAAAACGTTGAGCTACCCTTGATATTTGCTGGTGTTTCTCGTGAGATCCGAAATAAACGAGCCAAAGAATTATTAGAGAATGTTGGTTTATCTGACAGAGCTACCCATCGTCCCGATGCTCTTTCGGGTGGTGAAAGACAGAGGGTAGCCGTTGCTGCTGCATTTGCTAATAAGCCTAAGTTAATTTTAGCGGATGAACCTACAGGTGAATTAGATTACGAGAATTCTCGGATGTTATGTGATCTTTTTCTCCAGTTGAAAAAATTAGAGGATTACACCATGATTCTTGTCACACATGATTCTAAAGTAGCTGGAATCGGCGATCATGTTTTAGAAATGCGTGATGGCGCGATAAGAGGGGAAATACCAAAAGAATCAGTTACAGATATCAAGCTCACTCCTAGTGGCACAGAGGAAGAAAAACTACAAAAAGCAGCACCAATTCCCTTTCCACCTAAATTTTGTGGTTCCTGTGGCTCAAACTCTATAATTATACCGAAAATGGACTCAAAAACTGGTTTGTGGACTGAAAGCGGTGGACAAAAAACGCATATCGAGTTGAAGTTCGCCCAATGTGCCAACTGTGGACATGTGTTTTGGCAGCCCTCTAAAATCGAGATGGATAAATAGTATAGTTTTTCATTTCCTATTATTTACACTCCAATTCCTCTAATAAAGAGTGCCCACCTTTAAGATTTTTCATCCTGCTTTTACTGAATAGTTCTGGGATTATCTCTGGCTGAAAGTAAAAAAAAGGTGGTACTTCCATTCAGTTTCATTCACCCATAACTAGAGGTACTCGATAGAGATGAACCAAGAAGAGAGCCTGAATAAAATTATTTCTATTTAGACGACTTTAGATTTAGACAATAGATTACTAAAATAGAAGTTGGTATTGGCTTCTCTTTGGCTTTTAAATTCCATTCAAGCCTCCAAACTGTCACTGTTTTATACAGTTCAATTTAATTATGGGTCAATTGTCCATGGACAGTCGAAAGCAGTATCATCATCATACTGGATCTTTTCTTCTAGTTCGTAGTATTATTAGAGTGGTTAGCAAAAGAACAGGAATTGCGATAATGGCTGTAAAACCGAGGGTTAAATTCGAAGATGACAGTATTTTTGTTGTTTTATATCGAAAGCAAAGCGAAATTTTATCCCTCTTCTTGCCTGAGTACATCAAGACGCGATTCTCTCAGCAGTGATCAAAGTCATGAATATCGAGTTAAATGTGACTAAATGCTCCAAAGAAGAGGTTTTCCATATCAAGCAGAGATGCCTCGGGATTGCAAAAAAAAATGCGGTTGAAACTGATCGAAGACCGACCTTTGGACGAACATGACCTTGATTTAATTTGTGATCTTGTCTCTAAACAATTAAAACAAAATCTGACGAGGATCAAATTCATTATGATACCCAAGATAAACATCAAAAGTATCAGTCTCTTTTTGGTATATGAGCAGGAAAAAAGAGTAAGATGAAAAATAATCTGTTAAATACTTTCAACTCCCGAAAAAAAATCGTTCTATTCTCTCGTTAAAATTCATAGTACTTAAAACCCTAGGTGAAATTAATGGTCGGTCCCGATGTTATTGTAGTGGGTGCGGGTACTGCTGGGGCAGTAACAGCAGCCGCGCTAGCTAGTAAAGGTATCGAAGTAGCGCTCATTGATAAGCATCCCAAAGAGAAAATAGGAGTAAAAGTTTGTGGGGATGCGACAAGTATTGGCCATTTCACACGAATTCGCTCGATAGTCAATATCAACGACCCAAAAGGTGACGAAATTCGCCAAAAAGTTGAAGGAGCATGGTTGTACAGTCCAGATAGAAAAATAAAGTTTGAACTTGTTGAAGAGGGAGGAACAGGTATTATTATTGACCGCTTTAAACTTGGCATGAGAATTTTAAAGGAAGCCATTGACTATGGAGCGGAGTTGTATGATTCTACTTTTGTAAAGGAACCAATCATTGATCAAGATCAAGTTGTTGGTGTTAAATATCGGGGAAAGGACAGAAACTTGCATGACATGTCAGGAAAGGTCGTTGTAGACGCATCTGGTATTGGCGCAATTCTTCGTACAAAACTTAATCCCGAAAAGACCTTCATGAACCGCGAACTAGCTCCGAAAGACGTTTGTAACTGTTATCGTGAGGTTCGTGATGTAGAAACTGAAATCGAATCTCCAGGATTTATTCGCCTCAGCTTTGACCAGGAATTGTGTCCTGGTGGATATTTATGGGAATTTCCAAGAGGCCCTCACTCAATGAATGCAGGGCTAGGAGTGATGTCACATCACAAGCTTAATGCCCACGGTCAATTTAACATGTACCTTGAAAGAGAAAAGGCATTCTATAAAGATTCCCAGTTGATACACGGGGGCGGTGGACGAGTTCCCCTTCGTCGTCCCCAAGATAATCTAGTTTGGAATGGTTTTCTCCTTGTTGGAGACGCGGGAACCCAAGTCAAACCTACTGACGGAGGAGGTATTGGAATTTCGATTAACGCGGCAGCGATGGCTGGGAAGACAATCACAAATGCTCTAGAGAATGATAACGTGTCCTTGGAAGGACTTTGGGATTATAATGTCGATTTTATGACAACCATTGCTCCCGTGAACGCACCATTAGCAATTATGAAAGATTTTATCATTCCTCTTCCCAGTTCAATCCTTAATACTGTTTTTCATAACAAAATAATTGAAGGAAATGATTTACTTTATGGAAATGCCACAGGAGAAATTTCGGGTGGCTTTATCAAAACATTACAACGGGCTTATCGCGGGAAAAGAATACTCGGAACTCTTTTGAAATTCAGATCCGTCATAAAAAAGATGGGGATTGCAAGAGAATTATATGAGAATTTTCCGAAGACACCTGAAACATTTCTAGCATGGCGTGAGAAGATTTTCAAGTTGTATGGTGAAAAAAATTAAGAAAAATTCAATGAATATGTAACTACTACATGAAAAGATCGTCAATAGCTTTGAGTGCGGGAGGACAAACTTGGAAATTTCCAATAGCAGTTGAATTGACATAACCAGAAAAGTTTCCAAGAATCTTAGTAGCACTTCTATATGTTTCCGCGTTTTTCAGGGCTGTTGATGAAACTAACAACTTGAAGAGATCATTTCCTCTCCCATGTAGGGATTTCAGAAAAAAACCCAACGTGACAAAGCGGTCATTTGTTTGAAAGATGAAATATTCGTCTCCAAAGAAGGATTCTGGAGGATTGTCAGAAAAGAATTCCTTAGGGATATCAAGAAGGTCTAAATATCTCGGATGTCTAGGTTTTTCTTCATCGATGCAGACAAAGGCATTGTCTTTAATGTAAGCGTTCTCAAAAACGGAAATACCGCTAGTAAGTAAATTAGAAATAATTGTTTCAGAATATGGTACAAGAAAATCCTTAACAGATTCCAACCCCTCATTATAACGCTTTTCTTGGAGAAATTTAAGTTCCTTTATTTTTTGACGTTTTGCTGGGGTTTCAACTAATTTCACCAGTCTTGAGGGAACACACTCATAAAAAGAGTGTGCAATGATGTTTTCAATTGCAAAATGGATTCCTCCCAACTGCTCGAAGATAGCAACAGCCTTTTGAAGGGTTCTTGATTTCTTCTGGGATCGAAACGCTTGTGTAATTGATAATTGCTCATTAAGTTCGTTAAAAATCATTTGGGATGCTTCTAATTCCCATTTTGTATCAATTTTGTGGAACTTAAACCAAGGGGGTTCTTGAGAGAGTAGTCTTTCGAGATTCTTTTGAAAATTTGAGAATTCCTTTGAAATTTCCTCTTTTAATTTTTCATAATCCTTCGAAAAATCCTCTTTGAGCTCTTCTACTTCCTTTATTGAGACTTTTTTTCCAGCTTTGAATCGAGATTGAAGCTTTTTCAAGTCTTGTATGAGCTTATTTTTGATTTTCTCAGTTTGAAGCAGCTCTAGCTCAATTTCTAATTCAGGAAAGTCTTCGCGGTTTTGAATTTGGACTTGACAAGATTCAATTAAAAAATGAAGGGGATTCCGAAATTCAGCATCTAGTTTTGCACAGAATTTTTCCTTAACATACTCTAAGTAGTCATGGGGGTGTTCTTCAACATATAAACAAATATCTTCTATTCCTAATTCTTTCAATGTTGGTAACGAACCTGCTATAGAGACCCGTCGCCATTTAAAGTTCAATAATTCTCTTATGAAAATAAAAATCGAGTTTATCTTCCGAATACGGTCTGCAATGAATCTACAAGTGTTATCTAAATCTCGAAAAAACTTCCCGGCATGATTTTCTCCCTCAATCAAGAGATAACTGAACAATGAGGCAGTAGTACTAATAAGCGCTCCTTCTAATAAGGTTCTGGCAAGTGATGCTGATTCGGGATTTCCAGATAAATCATAAGCAGAACGTTCGATTTCCAGTGGTGACAAAGAAGTTTTTGTATCTAGAAGGGAAGCCATTTCTTTCTTTAACTGAGAGCCATCCATCTCCTGTAATTCTTCTTGGGACTTTTCCATGATGAATCCCATGAACGCAAGAAAGATGGGTTGATTTCTGAATTTATAAAGCGCTAAAGCAGTGTTTAGTAAATCACAAAGCTCCTCAGAAGCGAGAATTTGTTTTAAAGGTTGGTTAGGAAACGCTTTTTTCAGTAACTGTGTAACAATAACCAATCCCTGCTCCCCAAATGGTTCTTCATCATATCCCCTAATAAATTCCTGAAGGAGTTTCCCAGCCGTCACACTTTCTATTGTACCAGTGTTCACCGAGGCCAATCAAAAACAACTCCTTGTAATAATGCCTTTTTGAGTAGAGCAGCAGGACCGAGCTGTCGAATCTCTTCAGTCATTAGATTTTTTATCTTTAATCTCAAACTAGGGATAAGTTGGTCAATATTGCGAGATGTGATTAATGTAGAGACATCAGCTTCTAGCGTAGACTTAAGAGCAATCCACACAGCGTTATTAATGGCATTCTCTATTCTTTCGGGAAAAGTCAAATCGGAAAGGTCTAGACCGAGTCGATCGAAAATTGACCGATCAATTTTCCCCAGTTGTTTTTCCAAAGTATCAGTTTCTCGGAAAGGTGATTCTTTTAACTGTTTACGCCAATTGAATATTGATTGATAACCTAATTTAATCTGGTATTTATCTGGGAGAGCACCTACTTGTAAAAACCGTTTAAAATCTACATTGAATACATATTCAGCTAAATACCTTGCACCTAACCCTCCAGATAACACCCTCATTTGTTGACTTATTTCATCTGGAAAACCTGTGCGACTCCAAACAAAGAATCCAACCAGAGCATCATGTTCGGTACTTTGAATGTAAATACGTCCCTCCTTCGCCTGAATGTCATTTAATTGCCCCATACCAGTTTCGGACTCTGTTAAGGAATTAATTGCAGATAGAATCCCCCCAAACAACAGACTTTGCTCACTTGAGAATCCTATTGAGACAGTTGGAACTCCATGAGTAACAATAAAAAATGCCATCCGTGGGCATTGAGGCTTTTTTCTCGCCATAGTTATGTCATGTCCTTAATAGATTAGGAGATGTCCAAGTATTACATAATTTAACTGGTATCAAAGGGAATTTTGAGGATTAGTGGAGTTCTTACTGAAGTTTTAGCACCGAGTGTACTTTCAGCTACTTGTTTAATAATAATATGAAATTGGATATGAATTCAGAAAGGATTCTAATATTAATATCCATATATATTCTTAGCTAATGCTCGCACCATACACGGATGTTAGTAGTACAGGATGATTAAAAAAAAGGTGGTACTTCCATTCAGTCCCCGCTTCAATAAGAATCACCAATGGATCCTTCTTTCCTTGTTTGGAAATTTAGTAATTCATCTGATTATCGGATTGAGTTATTATAATCCAATAGACTTTATTCTTCAACTTGAAGCAGCCAAAGAGATCGCACGGGGGAAACTACTTTATCGAGATATTGGTCAGATCATAGTTAATAACTCTGAACTACCACGGCCACAATATCCACCTTTATATCTTTACACTTTAGGCTTTTTGATTGCTCTAATTGGGGTAGAAACATTCACATGGCAATTGGCTAAGTTGTTTTTAATCGCATTTAATCTAATTGTGGGATTGCTGGTTTACTATATCATATTAAGTTACATCCGTCCTCATCCTAAAGCCCAAACGATTGCCATTATTGCATTGAACTGGTTTTTACTTAATCCTTCAACCTTAGGAATTATCTTGGGGGGATTTCATGAAAATTTTATGCTTTTTTTTGTCCTTTTAGGATTTATTCTGTTTAAACATACCCAATACATACAGAGCGGGTTATGTTTCGGATTATCACTCTTAATAAAACCGATTGCGGGTGTATATATGCTACCTCTCCTAGTTTGGGGGATTCATAGCAAAGATTTAAAATCGATAATGATCTGGATCGCCGCGGGTCTCACTTTTCTTTGCGGATCACTCCCCTTTTTGCTGTTGGCCCCTGAAGCTTATCTTAGCGATGTTTTTCTCATTCATACTAACCGGCCTGACCCTAGTATGTCTTTCTACACCTATCTTTTTTCAGAAATCTCAACAACTTTGATCCCTTTTTTCATTCAACTAGCTGTTTTTGGTGTGTACATTCTATTATTCATCAAAAAAAAGCCCCCAACGAACACAAAACAAGTGATTGAAGCAACTCTCCCTTTCATAACTATTTTCATGGCACTCAACCGGATTCTACATCCCCACTACATTCCATTTTTCTTTCCGTTTTTCACTTTTTCACTGTTTTTATTGATTACAGAGCGGTATTCCCCACAAACATCAAGAATGATTGACATATCTATTTTAGGTTTGTTCGTTAGCCTCTTCTTAGTTTACTTAGGTTCTGGGTGGTGGTCGATTCTTTGGTTTTATGAAGGCTACGAGACATATATGGTCAATCCCTTATTCTTTCTATCATCAATAATTTGCGTTATTGGCTTAGTAACTACTTCAGTAACCTCTCTCCTCTCTATGAGTGGTTTTAGAGTGAAAAATGTGGAGATAACGTTTTGAAAAATCCTTTGAAAGATCTCGAAATGAATAGAGTTCTCCCATCTTTTTTCACAACTTTTGTTTTGTCGATTACCATCCTTGGAATTTATCTTTTATTAATGGTTTTATTTCCTTATAATCTCCTTGTACAATCTCCCGAAGCACTTGATTTGATAATACAAGATAATGAACTAGTTTTACAAGGTGAAATCTATCGATTATTCACTGCAATCTGGATTCATAGTAATGTTGTGCATTTGGGGTCAAATCTACTTTTTTTGCTAATATTCAGTTCTCGACTGGAGGAATTAACCCAGGGCCGGATTGTCACAATTGTATTTATTTGTAGCGGACTACTAGGAAATATTGCAACCCTTTTACTGATTATTTTAGGCATTAATTTTGCTTCACTCGGAGCTTCGGGAGCGATTTATGGACTATTGGGAGCCCTATATTACCAACTCAAGGGAAAATCAAAGCACGAACAAAAGCAAGCGGTTTATCTGATAATATTATTCTTTATGATAACAATAGGAAGTGATACCAACATTATCGCTCATTTATTTGGTCTACTCGGTGGAATAGGAGTCATGTGGATACATCGACAATATTTTTCGTGAAAGAAAATTCTCGCTAATCCAGCTCTGCTTCAAATTCACAATAAGGATGACCATGGGCTTGACATTTGGTTTCACGGACGATAATCTCGTCTTCAACCAATAGGTTTAGTCGTCCATTAAGAAAACCAGCCATGAAATCGTCCAAAGTCGTTACTTTAGCGGGTATCTCCGCTCCTGGAAAGAGAGCTGAAAGGTCTACAGTCGAAAGATCAATTCCAGAGGTAGCTGCACTCTCCCAGACTCTAAATACAGCAGATTCATCATCAATAATTTCAACAGAAACATCTCCATGAATTCGAGTCAAGAGCCTTCCTGCCGTGTTAAAATAATGTCCTAACACCTCACAGGCTTGAGGAAATTCCATAGGAAATGCAAAATTGAGATTTCGTCGCATCATAATTCTACTGATGCTTCCTACATCTTCTAGAATTTGACCATAGTTTTGACCTGCGTAGGCCAACAAAGTGGAATTAAATGGATCAGAAAACTTGACCGAGGTAATAATATGCTGTAAAACAGAAATATGAATCAGATCACCAATACCAGGTCTCATTATCCTCCGATTGAGAATCGAATCGTACATGTTTCGAGATATAGTTGATAACGAGAGGTCAAATCGTAATCGGTCAGAGTCACTAAAAAACTCCTTCGATTCAACTGTAGATGCTTTATATTGATCTGATTCGGCACCCAGTCTGATATCAAATTCACAATAATCATCTCCTAATCCCCAGCACTTTGTCTCTTCAACAGCAGCCTTCTCACCCAAGGTTACTTCAATAAGTCCTGCAATTTCCCCAGATATGAATCCACAGACATCTTGACCAATATCAGAGTTTAATACAGCAAGGCCAGAATCTTTAATTTGCAATTGAGCGTGATATGGTTCTATTTGGGTGAAATTAAGCTCTGAAGCTATAGCGGACATAGGATTTGGCCCATAAAGAACTTTTAATCCTTTTAGCAATTCTTTAAAGCGCGACTTCATCCGGTGAGTCGCCATAATCTTAGGATTAAACCTATGAATCCAAGATTGAGCTGATCCAAATTTTCCAGCTAATTCTCCAGAACGGAATAGATAAGTTTTCGCGCTAGGGTTGATTGCCAAAAGAGAAGTAACAATAGATTGAAGATGACCTATGTGAACATAATCTCCAACTGAAGGGCGAGTAACCGTCTCTAACTCTTCAATATTCAGTAATCTTTCTGAAACAGTGATAATTGATAATTTTCGCCAACGATCCAGATCAGTTTCGCTCGCTTTGACTCCTGCTTCTATCAATTTGTTAAAAAGAAAGTTAAAGAGGTCATATTGATCCGAAGAAAACATAGACATATCATCGGTTTGACCAAACGCAGAGAACATTGAGGCAGCTTGGGTTGCAGTGAGAATAACCTCATCGTTAAATAGCACATGCGGGACGTTGTATACACCATATTTTAGTGCAATGTCTCGGTTTTCGTCAGTGTCAATGGTTGTCATAGTCGCTCCCCCTTGAGACGTTTCCACAATCCGTTTCAGATGCTTCGCTACAGGCTTACAAGTAGCACAATGAGGCCCTTTGAAAAGAATGATCTTTATGGGTTCTGTCATGAACAACACCTTGCTTCTGGCGTTTTCAATTTTTTTAATAGGTTCAGAATCTTTTAGATATGAAGTTACTCTTTTAGCATAAAATAGCAACTAAGATCTCATGAAATATCCTGTTATTAAATACTATCTATTCGATTAAAAATCACGTTTAATATCTCTTTCCCCTAGGTTGAATAAATGCATTTCTTAAAATCGGAAGCAGATCGTACAATTTCCTGGCTACTCTCTCTTAATCGAATCATATTTTAAAATCCCTATTAATTTACTATTGATCTACGAATACAATGATTCATGTACTTTAACCATTGATTTACTGATATTTGTTGGAATAAATGTATTTCTTATTTCTTCAAGTTATTTTCTATACTTCTAAACCTTCTAACATTCTGTCTAGATAATTTAAAGAAATAGCGGAGGTAATAGCTTTCCTGAGAACACTCGTGATTTCAGATGATTGATATCAGTAAAGAAACAAACTCTAGAAATCAAGGACTAGATGCGATACTGGCAAAATATATTGGCAAATCTCCTTCTATTCAGGTTATCACCGTTGTAAGTCCAGATGGCCTTCCTATTGCATCTACTTCCGATGAAGAAGAAACAGTCATTGCCGCGATGACTGCTGCGAGTCAATCATTATCGGAACGTGTTTTATCCCAGTTGGAACAGGGGGAAATGAAAGAAGTTATGCTTACAGGGGAGTTTGGTTTTGTTGTCATTCAAAGTGCGGGAGAGAATGCTGTCGTTAGTATTACTGCTAATGGTTCAAAGAATATGGGGTTGGTTCGTGTTTTAGCAAAGCAATTAGCACAAATCTTATCAGAAATGTTATAATTGCACCGTGACTTTGATCTAATTCCTCTTATACAGAAAATAATTCGGTAACCCTTCTTTTGAGAAATAGTTCTTTCAAAGAAAATCCTTTTCTCTTTTAGTGTAATAAAACCAAACAAGTAATTCTGAGGATTATATATGAGGATCGAACAATTCGCTAGTATTTATCTTGATTTCAAAGAACCTGTGGTCTTAGAGGTCTATCAAGGGTATCTCATTGCTGGGAAAATCAAAAGTAACAGTGGTAGGGTACCTCGCTGTTTCTGGATCAATAAACAGAATATTGAAGGCTTTGCAGAGGTTGCGAAAATTGTAGCTATTGAATCAGCTTTTCATGGCATTCTTTCGCTAATCCCAGGAGGATCATTTGCCTTTCGCCTAATTAAAGATCAAATAGGTTATCCTCCTCGGTACAATGTGATCTTCGAGCCGAGTTACTATACTATCACATATAGTACCGTTACCTTAGATAAAAGTGGGGAGAAAAAAGGTATGGTGGATGGCCTTGTTCAGAGTATTGACAGTGTGGCTAAAATAGCCCTCAAAACAGGGAGTAAGGTTCAAGATAGTATCCTCGAATTCATCTCAAAAGGAAGATCAAGAAGTGACAAACCTGACGAAAAAGATATCCTAGGATTTACTTATATAAGATTTGACGATACTACTAGTATAATTCGAAATAGTATCGTTGAAGAAAGGTTATCTGAGACCAAATCGACTACAGCGAAGATGGCGAAAACAGCAGTTGCAGAAATTATTCCTCCTGTAGTAATTAGTTATAAAACTACAGCTAATGATGAAGCAATCAACTTCCTTGGGTATTTACAACGAATAGGCTTCAAAGTAAAATTTTCTCATTCATTATTCAATTAAATCTCAGTATAAACCTTCGTTGTAGTAGATTCCTCAGATTAGATGATCAAGAAAGAAGGTTGTGAATACCACGACTACTGCTTTTGACACAATTATCGTCGGTTCAGGCATTGCAGGAGCAACTTTAGCATGTGATCTCACAAAAGCAGGTCAACGTGTGCTTCTACTTGAAAAAGGTGGGAACCATCGATTTCTTGGAAACCACTTAGCAGTTATTCGAATTGCTGATAGGAAGGGATTTCGCTACACAAAAGAGCATTTATTGGTAGCATCTGGAATTACAGTAGGGGGTTCCTCAGTTATTAGTGCTGGAACAGCTTACCGCCCACCTCGAGAATTTTTTCAACCCTGGGGAATTGATCTGGAACGAGAATTAGACGAGGCAGAAAAAGAAACAGGTACAACTATTCTACCTGATGAATTGATTGGAAAAGGCAATCTTCATCTTTTAGATGCTGGTAACAGTGTTGGTCACGAGTGGATCAGATTTCATAAATTCATTGATCCTACTATTTGTGTTCCAAACTGTTCAGCGTGTATGTTAGGGTGTAAACGAAATGCTAAATTCACGGCACGAACCTTAATCGAAGAAGGAAAATCGAAAGGACTTCAAATTCAAAAGAAGAAAGTAGATCATGTAGTAATGGAGAATGGAAAAGCTATTGGTGTAAAACCCAATCGAGGACACACACTCAGGGCGAATAGAATCGTTATCTCTGGAGGGGGAGTACATTCACCAATCATATTGAAAAAATCTGGAATTAAGAACGCAGGGGGAAGTTTTTTCATGGATCCCATGGTTTTTACATATGCAGTAGCCTCAGAAAAAAACCACCGAACAATCCACGACATACCAATGACTGTTGGCACATTCAAATTCTATGAGGAGGAGGGGATTTTACATAGTCCTGTTGTAGATCCATGGGGACTTTTTCTAATAACCTTCGCATATCAACGGAATCCGCTGAAAGTCTTGAAATTTCGTCATTATCGTAGTCTTATGGGAATAATGACTAAGATCCAAGACGAAAAAAATGGTACACTAATTCCTGGTAGATTTGGGATAAAAATCTCTAAAATTCTGACTGAAGAAGATCAAAAGCGTCTTGAACAAGGTGACTCCCTAGCACGAGAGGTTTTGGTAGAGGCAGGGTCGAAACCAAATCAAATTTTCTCTACTCCTATTCGGGGAGCTCATCCTGGAGGTACAAATAGTATTGGAGAGGTTGTGGATTCCAATCTTCAGACAAAAATCCCGAATCTATATGTTTGTGATTCCAGTATATTGCCTCGTTCTATGGGAAGTCCGTTAATTCTGACTTTGATGGCTTTTGCAAAAAGATTAGCCAATCAGATCATTGAAGAGGCATAAGGATTCCTCTTTCTAAATTAATTTTTTAAAACCTCTTTCATCAGAATATTTACTCGTTTTACTATTTCCGTTGGATCTTGTAGAACACCTTCTGCTAGCTCTTGACTTTCAAATAATAGAAAGGTACATAGTTCAATTAATGGGGACTCGGGTTCTTTTTCAAGAATTGTATCGAGCTGAGAAATGAGAGTATGTTTTTTATTAATCTCCATGATCTTTTTTTGAGGTAAATAGCTTTCATCCATATATTTGAGAACACGTGTAAATGCACCCATTCCAGCGGGATTGACCAGTCTGCAAGGACTATCGGTTAACAAATCGGTATAGCGAATGTCAATGATTCTATCACCAAGTAATTCTGCCATTTTAGATAATAGCTCATCCTTTTCAGGTTTCTTTTCCCCCTCCTCTTCTTCTTCAGATTTTTTGTCTTCTTTCTCCGAGGAAGGTGATGGTTCTGGTTCAGCTTGATCAATAGGTTTGAATTTTTTGTCTTTATAGTCAGTCACATGCATTACTACAAAACTATCAATAGGATCATCGAAGAAGATAACTTCTTGGTCAAGTTTTGTATAATGTTCCAGATGGGGACTTCGCTTGAGAACTTGAAGATTCTCTCCTAAGAGATAGAGAATTTCTTCCTGGTCATCTGGCATATTATCTATATATTTTGCCAATGTGATGAGTTGATCCTCCGATTTTGATGTTTTAACACGGAGATGATTGAGAAGCTTTTTTCTTCGTTTCTCATCTTGTGTAATACCTTCTTTAATGAAAACTCCAAATTGCTTCCACCATTCCAAGTATTGATCTTCTTTTTCATCAGATATTTTCTCGAGCTCCTTCAGAATTTTGTTGGTAATAACTTTGGAAATTCGTCGAATTGTCCGATCTACCTGAATGACCTCCCGACTAACATTTAGTGGCAGGTCCTCTGAGTCTACAACACCGATGATAAATCGGAGGAACTCTGGAAGCAGATCCTTTGCTTTCTCCTGAACTAATATCTTCTTGCTGTAGAGTCTTAATCCATAATCCTGATACATAGAGGTCATCATCATTCTATTACGCTGTTTCGGAAGAAATAGAAGAGCACGAAATTGAATTGGAGCATCAACATTTAACTGAATACGATGAAAAGGTTCAGTCCAATCAAGGCTCACTTGCTGATAAAAAGCATTATAGTCTTCGTCTTTTACTTCATCTTCAGACTGATGCCAGATTGGAATCTGACGATTCACTGGCTTTAATTCTTCTACTTCTACTTCTTCATCCTCCTCCTCTTCTTTCTTAATCTCCTGAACATAGATTGGAAAACCAACAAAATCACTATATTTTTTGATAATTGATTCTAGTTTAAACTTATTGACAAACTCCTTGGCGTCTTCCTTCAAATGCAGAATGACATCTGTTCCTCGGGTTGGTTTATCAATGTAAGAAACAGAGAATTGACCTGCTCCCTCAGAACGCCATTCAACTCCTTTTGATTCACTGAT
>JAEOTY010000213.1 GCA_016839625.1 Candidatus Hodarchaeota archaeon | reverse complement strand
CTTGGCTCCCTCTCCAACTCCCACGAAAGAAGCTGTTCCTGCATCCGAATCCAGAGAAGTCTCTTCGGAGACCCCTATGGAATTATCAGAAGATATGGAGGTAGAAGATCTCGCCGCTTTTGCATTCCAACAGCGGAAAAAAACTCTACCCCCTCGTCCAACCTCCACACGGCTTGGAGGTGTCTCTCTTAAAATGGAATTGATGCAAGAATTAAAAAAGAAGTTCGGGGCGGAAAAAAAAGAGCAAAATGAATTACAATGAGCCTGTTAAAAGTTTACCAAGATGGGGTAAGTGCTTATTTGCGTGGAGATTTCCATCAAGCAGTTAGATATCATCAAACTCTCTTAAAACAATATGTCTTTTATTATGCAAATACCTCCTCTGTAGATACATTGTCATATGCCTTAGATTCCGTTCTAGTCTTACATTCGAAAGTGTGGCTCCAACTCGAGCAAGCTGTCTCTACTCATCGATTCCAAAGGTATAAACAACAGAAATTCATCAAAACCCAAGGGATACTAGCTGGAGCAGATGTTTTATTGGTTTACATTAAAAATCGGATAGGATTCACAAAAGCTCCAGCTTTAAGACAGGGATTTAGAAGCTTAGAAACAATTCAAAAGATTTTAAAACGAAAACTCATTCGTAGTAGTTTAATGTAGCGAAATTAGAGAAGAAAACCAACTTTTCATTGAATAGATTGAAAAATGGCGTCATTAAACTTTTATTTGGCTCTTGCAGTCTAAACTAATCCCTATCCTCAGAGAACTCAACAAATAGCTAATTTTTAAGGAATTGATCCTCTTCAAGAAGCTGATCCATTGACCATTCCTTAAGGATTTCTGAGATAGTCCGACTTAAATACCTTTTTCCGTAATTCAGAGCCGATTTGAGCAGACTTTCTATAAATTGATCTTCGTCTAGCAAAGCAACCCCTACAATTCTCTTAAGTACAAGATAGTTCTTAAAGATAACCAAATAGGCAAGTACTATTGAAAAAAAGGAATTAAAATCTGCAATGAATTTCGAAAATAATGACCCAAATAATGACCCCTCTGACCCCTTTGCTGAGTTATCCACTCTAAGGTTCCTTTAATTTTTAAAATTTTACCTTAGATCGAAAATAACAGGGGGAAAAAAAGGAGATGAGAATCTTTTAAAGACCTTTCATGGATTAGATTGGAATAATTTAGTTCGATAAGATATTATTTATAATAAAACTGCTCTGTTTTCGGACTAAAGGGTAAAATTTGAATTTTTTATATGAAGAAAATTATTTTAGAAAGGTATATATATGAATTGTTCGAATAGTTCGATTTGATTCGATTACGTTTTCAAAATCCAAAAATCGAACATACTGCTATACATGTTATCAAATAACATTTTTATGAAATGGGTACGGAAGAACAAAAGCACATCAGTCATTAATCTCTCAATAGAGAAAAAAAAGAGTATGTCATAAAATAGATGTTAGTTTGATTAGGAACTTGAGGAACTCCTTTTGACAAAGTTAGCTGACAAGATCAAAGAGGCGCTAAAAGCTGGCCGATCTGGTCAATATGCCAAAAAGAGCCCATATGATCGATTTGGTTTCACTCAGAATCCATTTCGCTTGGATGTAGACCCTCATAACCCTGACTACTTGATTGAACGGGAAGAAGTATTGCTAGAATTTGCTGTTCAAATTGGAAATGCAATTCGTCTATTCGAAGAAGATTCTAAGGCCCCCTTTCGCCATTTACTTGCTCATGGAATTAGAGGTTGTGGAAAATCCTTTCTAGCACATCATTTTGATAGAGAATGGGATCAGATTGGTTTTCAAGATTTTAATACCCTATATGCTGATTTATCATCATGGCGAGAGCCTATTGAGCTCCAGGAAGAATTTGGTTCTTCTACTAAGACTATAGAGACCTATGAGGAATTTCTCAAAAAAATTAAGCTCATGGAAAAACCTCTCATTATTTTCATTGATGATTTAGATTACACTATCACAGGAACTCCCGCAATTCCTCGTATCAGAGATTTTATGTCCGATATCGAAGAGCGAGCCCAATTTGGGGTTATTCTAATTGGATTTGTAAGTAGTCTTACCTTAACCGTTCTCCTTGAAGCGGATCAAAAAATTCATTCCCGATCGTTTTTACCTTTTTTCAACCCCGAATACTTCTTTTTCCCAGTATTTTCGAAAACTGAAATAAAAAACATGCTATTTCAGCGAATCAGGGCTGCACGAAGTCCCACTGAACTCTTTTCATTGAAAGCTATCGAACAAGTTTCAAACTATAGTCTAGGTATCCCCACAGTGGCATTGCAACTCGCTTCAGCATGTTTAAATGAATTAATTGTTCAAAACATAGATAAAGCGACAGTACATATAGTTAACACGGTGATAGACCAGTTAAGTTATACTGAAGCAGTACAACTTGTAGAAACGGTCGATACAGACCATGATGATGAAACAACAAGTTTATTGACACCAAAACGGAGAGATATTGTAACAGCTATTCTTAGCCACCAGATACGAGAACAATACTTTTTCCCGAAAACAGGTGTCGAGGGATTGCGTAGCTCCGATCTAGCGGAGCTTTTTGGTGTTAACCTTTCTACAATGAATTATCATCTTAAACCTTTGATTTCTTCTCTCAATGTTCCACTTTTAGAAGCAGTTGAGGACGTTCATGATGCCCGCTCTAAGATATTTTGTATAAACTGGCAATCACACATGGCTAATGTCTTAGAAATTATCACTGTCTACCAACACTTGAGACAAGAAAAATACAATATTAAACCATCAGCTATTCTTTTATCGAGGAGGAAGTCATCGTGACAGAACACGATCCTGCCATTAGTGCACTATTTGAGTCTGCTGCAAAATTAGTGGCACAAAAGGAAAAGTGGAGCAAATTAGGTTACAAATTGGATCCTTGCGATCCATTACTTCCTCTTCACCAACCTAAGGCTTTTTACAGCGGAAATCCAAAGCTTGAAGCGCTTATTGCAAAAATAATTGCCTTTAACAATGATCCAACACGGGATCTATTGTTTCTCAAGGGGCCAAAAGGTAGTGGTAAGACTATTTTTGCTCGTATTTTCAAAGAATACAGTCAAAATTTAAAAGTTTCAACCAATTATCAAGATGCATCTGTTTTTTTTTCCAAGAACACCTTTAAACCCAACGAAGCCTTATCATTCAGCGCAAATGATGAATCAGAGGATATTATCTTTCTTGACAAAGCTTTTCATTTGCATAAAACTCTTCCCAAACTTTTGGCAATGAAACCACCTACTAATCAGCATTCACCAAAAATCATTGCTATTATGAATAGTACTGAATTTGAGATTTATCGACGACTCTGTATTCAAGCAGGTGATGATAGCTATCAACACTTTTTGACAATGCCCCGCTTAAATTCAGTAGACATTAACAACCTCCTCCAGAAACGTCTTCATGTCTGTAGTGGAGCCCACTTAACATCACATTTATCTGATGAAGTTATCAGGGACATTTCAACATTATCCCTAGGAAACGCTGGGGTAGCCATAAGAATCCTAGAGGAATCTATAAGGTTTTCTTTAAATTTGGAAGACATTCGTCTTACTTTTGGAATCGATCTGGAAATATTGAGTAACTTTCCTCCTAGCAAGTCACCGATTCTTCGTGAAATTCTCGTACGGGAGATTCAGAATAAGCTTCTACCACAAGATAAGCGAGAGTACATCATCCATAAAGAACTTACAAGCCTGATGAACAAAACGAAAAGCACTATAAGTCACCATTTAGGCGATTTACTGAATCATAACCTGATTTATGAGCAATCAACAGATAGGGATAAAAGAGAGAAAGCCTATCGCCCTAATATTTCGATTTTTGGAATTCTAGAACATTTAGCATTTGAGTCATCTATAACTGAAGATGATTTAACCACATCAGAAGGGATATACCGTGAAAAATAATTTTGAACTTCTTGGTTTGAAGGAGCTTACCCTCGAATACTGTCGACAACGAGATTTGGTTGTTGATCAAAACAAACATCACCAAGCAGACAAACGTTTAGATCTCATTATCCAAAATGGTGATGAGAAGGAAGGTATTGGGGTTATCATCAAAGACTGGAAACGCGCTGTAGGCGTCGATATCATAATTCGTGCGGAAAAGGTTATGAAAAACAGTCGTTTTATATCAAAAATTTTAATTGTTACAAACTTCTTTTCTGACCCAGCACGATCTCTCGCTGAAAAGATTAGAATTTTTATGCTTACTAGAAATGATCTAATCCAAATTCTTTCTTCAGGTTTAAAAACAACGACAATCAAAGAGAGCTCTGATGACCAACAGAATGTTATACTATACTAAAGACTCTATACTTGAAAAGTAAGAAACACTAATGTTGGGATCTTAGTTTGAACTCGTTTATAGTGATAGACGAAATAGCTTGGTCTTGGTAGAAATGTTTCAAGCAAAAATGGAGAGGAAGTAGTCAAATCAAGGATTTTTTCAACAATCCACTGTTCGAGTTTACTACCTAGGAGATGGTATTGACTCTTTTTCTTCTGGAATAGGAGGGGTAGCATCAATTGATCATTTAAAGTTGTTGGTAATAAATGGCTTACAATTTCAAGCTCTGAGGTATTTACAATCGATTCCTCGCCATTATTAAGCTCAATTGTAGGAGAGGAGAGCAGAGAACTTAACGATTTTCTTGTTTTCGGTAGGGTTCCCAGAATTTTTGCTTTTTCAGATTTATAAAGTCCTTCAAGCACCTTTCTTGACATGTTTTATCGTCCTATTTTTAGTACCAGTAGAAACAGTTAGAACAGTTAGGCTTTGAAGACCAATTATTCTCGACGACGACGAAATTTCACTTCTGATTTTTCTGAAGATACTTCTGAGCCTGTCATTGACTCTGTGAGTTCTCGTAACTCCTTTAGTTGAGTTCTATCTTTCTGAATCGATTTTGCGCGCACCGAGGAACTCATTTTTTCCTCTGATAACGCTGACTTGAATGCCAGTGAAGAACGAAAACTCCATAATATTACCCCCCCAACCAAAAGAGCAACAAACCCACCAATTAATATTAAGGTATTAAAATCTTGGAATGGGCTCAGAGAACTTGTGGTGGTGGTTGTTTCGGTGGTGGTGGTTGTAATCTGTTCAGAAGCGTCATATAAAATTGTTAATAGCTCAACGGAGAAGTAAAGATCTTGTCCATATAGATCGTCAGATGGATTTGTATAACCATCTGCAGCGTCAATCTTGAAATCTTTCTGTCCATTTACCTGAGCTCCAACAATTCCCTCTTTGAACTTCTCAAGAAGGCCTGCATTTGCCTGTGGGTATAATGCGGAAACCTCTGGAGGAACTGAATTCCCGCGGGAGAGGTAGATAAAATTTAACGTTTGACCCACATTCCCTGCTACGGGATCTGTATGTCCAGCATCTAAATACAAAGAATATCTCACATCTACGACGTCTCCCCAGTCAGCAGTCACAACAGCATGGCTCATATCCAAGTTATTTGCCCACAAGCCCAAAATTATTGTCAAAATAACGAGTCTTGGAAACAACACAGTTCGATCGCCTGAATACATCTTAGGTGGAGGGGTTTCTTAAGTTTACTTTAACTTTTTTGGACTAAAGCGTAAAGAGCAAATCAAAGATGTTTAATAATTGTTATATCTGTCGATCATTAAAATATGAGATATTTTCTCTTTACAAGGTTTTATTGAACCCAACTTGAAATGTGACCTCATAGAATTGGATACATAAAAGGCCGTTGCGGATATCGATATCGATTTTTTGTTCAGAAATCCAAACAATCAGCATTGCAATCGCTGATGGAAATACTGTAATATGTATATTAACTGAGTTAACTCCATGCCGATTTACAACTACAGTTTCAGTTGTACTTCCATTTCCTACAATTTGTGGTTCATTACTAGAAAATAATTTATGATAGAAGTCTAGTGAAACCCCCCATGGTGTTTCACATCCAGTTGTTATATTATATCCCCATAGAGGTTCTCCTAGTAGAGCTAAAGAAATATCAAACGATCCCCGTAATATATTTATGTTTCCAACCTCTAATACCTGAATTGGTGCGGAATAACTTTCCCATAGAAACATTGGACCCTTTTCTATATATACTTCGATATTTTGTTCTGCAAAATTCAAAATGGCTTCAAATTCCTGGATTTTAGCCTGAATAGTGCCATTATTCAAGATCCTTTCAAACATCCAGATTAACTCAGGGGTGTCTGCTTTCAGATATGATTTAATGTTTGACTGACCAGGAGTCATAGATACATCTGTTAAAGTGACATTTCCTATAAGCCCATATTCTTCTGCATACAAATTAAAAAGTCCTTCAGTAATGTTTAATGAAATTTCATGCGGATTATACACCTCAACCATGATCTCTAACTGAGACCCTGGTGGAACTGGATGGATTTCTATAATCGTTATATTTGGGAAAAGACTTTTCCCGATTTCTTTCGGTTGATAGGAAAAAGCTGTGGAAATTCTTAAGGGGAAAAATATTCTTCCCTTGAGACCGACCTTTTCTCCCTCTAGAAGTACTTCTAAAAGGTCTTTAATCATCGGTACTTCAAACTTAAAAGATATATTTTCAATTCTGTCCTTTTCTTTGGGAACAGTAAAACCATTCAGTGTTTTGCCTTCTGCAAGTATCATTTTTCCTGAAGAATTTTCGTGATATAGCTGACAATCAATCTGTTCGATGATAACATTGCTTTCTACAGGTTCAGACAAGTTTAGTGAGAAATTTGCATAGATGGCATTTTTTTCAACCCTAATTATAATAAAAGAGCTTAGTGAGAATTGTGGAAGGAAGTATAAGGGTAAAAATATCCCGACCAGTCCTATGACGACAATTGAAGAAATGATAGTACCCAGAACGAAACCAAAAGCAAGGATACGATGCTGTTTTAGAGTCTGAGACAATTGCTGAATTTTGTCACTAAATTGAATAGCTCTCATGATCATTCAGCTGAAACAGTGCATTTTTTTCGAAAATATGTTTTAAATAACGAACTAGTCGATTCATGGAGATAGGATACCATATTACTTGTTTCATGATACCTTTTTAACCAATTTGAATTAATTTTTGTATTAAATTTGCTGGAAAGCATTTTGAATTAGCAACCAG
>JAEOTY010000212.1 GCA_016839625.1 Candidatus Hodarchaeota archaeon | reverse complement strand
TCTTTCATAATGATGTTACCATCAACAATGACAGTGTCCACATCTGAACCAAAGGCAGAATATACTATATGAGAAGGACAATTATGAAAAGGAGTTAGATGAGGCTTCTTAAAATCCAGCATAATAAGATCAGCTTTCTTACCCACTTCCAAGGATCCAATTTCTTTTTCTAATCCAATACTTTTTGCCCCATTGATTGTAGCCATACGAATGATCTGATCAGCGGGCAGTATAGTACCACTTCTTTTGTTCTGTTTATGTAAAAGTGCAGTAGTTCTCATCTCTTCAATCATATCGAGATTATTGTTACTTCCACAACCATCAGTCCCAATACTAACCGTAACATCATTTTTCAACAATTCTGGTATTGGAGCAATCTCATTCCCGTACTTCATCATTGCAGTAGGACAGTGAGAGACTGTCGTGTTTGTTTTCTTCATTATCTTCATGTCTTGTTTGTTAACAAAGACACAGTGAGCAGCTAAAACATCGCCTTTTAACATTCCTAAATTGAGTAAGTGTTCTATTGATGTCTCGCCATGTTTTTCCTTAGCCATTTTGGGCTCATTGGGAGCTTCAGCAGCATGAATGTGTAGACCAACATTAATCTCATCCGCAGCTTCACGTGTTCTCTGAAGTAGGGATGGTGAACATGTGTATATCGAATGAGGTCCTAATTTACATACAACACGGCCATCAATGGAGCCATCCCATTTCTTAGCAAAAGCAACACTTTCTGTCAAATCTCGTTCTCCCTTATCAGGGTCGTTCAATTCTAATATTCCTTGGGCAAGACTAGCTCGCATTCCAGCCTCTTTGACTACTGATACTACCTTCTCCATATGCCAATATTGATCAGCAAAACACGTTGTTCCTGTTGTCATCATCTCTAAACAACCCAAAAGTGCTCCAATATGGCACATATCAGCGGAAATATTTTTTTCAATTGACCAAATTATTGGTAGCCAGTTGATACCTGGGACGTCATCAGCCACTCCGCGAAATAATGTCATTGCCAAGTGGGTATGTGTATTGATGAGTCCTGGCATAATGACCATTCCTCCAGCATCGATTTCTTGATCTACAGAATAATTCTGCAATTGTTTCATCGACCCTATATCAATTATCCTATCATCTTCGATCACTATTCCCCCATCTGGAATAACTTCATTTTTTGCGTTAACAGTTAAAACAACGCCATTTTTTATTATTAAGCCAGTCAAAAAACACACCTCTGAATTTATTTTGCAGATGTTTCTAAATTTAGTTGAGTATAGTCAAAATAATGTTAACCTTAGGTTTAATAGATTAATCGTTGCTTTTTATGCACACAACACTAGATATATATCTGGGAATAAAATCCATATAAATCTAAATGAAAAAACAAAGTCAGTTATTTTTTTGTATTGTTTTTGCTTTTTTTTTGGGAAACATAAATTTAATAGGTTATTTTGCTTTATCCTTAAATGAAAATGAAAATATTTCTCTAGAAATAGAAAAGAACAATGCTAGTGTGACGATAGATGATTCACATTTCATTCAGAAGAGTTTTGGAATAACTACAAAGAAAAGATCATTTAAAATTTG
Source organism: Candidatus Hodarchaeota archaeon (assembly GCA_016839625.1). Taxonomy (GTDB): domain Archaea; phylum Asgardarchaeota; class Heimdallarchaeia; order Hodarchaeales; family Hodarchaeaceae; genus Hodarchaeum. The sequence continues at coordinate 37,606 of JAEOTY010000212.1, read as the reverse complement.
GCAATCAAATGGTTTAGAAATAATTAGTCCCGATGGTGGAGAAACATTATCAGGAGAGGTTCTAATTCATTGGACTCTTGTTCTTGAACAAATAAACGATACTCCTGTGTATAATGTTTATTATTCTCCAAATGCTGGATCAAATTGGATTCAAATAGCATTTTCTATTTTTGAGACAAGCTATAACTGGAATACATCGTTATATGAGACATTTGGAACTAATTTCTTGATAAAAATTGTAGCAACAAGCAAAAATTGGGAGGACAAGGTGGATATTTCAGAAAGCACTTTTACTATTGATAATAGAAGTATTAATTCAACGCCTTCAGAGATTTATCTTGACTTGGAGGATTTATTTTTACCATTTATTGGTCTTCTTTCTATAACCTTTAGTGGTGGCCTTGGTTATTTAGTCTATAGTGTTAAATTCAAAGAGAAGAGCTTCATAGACTTTTTCGAGTCCAAAAAAATCGAATTTCTGAAATCTATTAGAGAGAAAGTAGTTATTGGATTGGATAACATCGGACATGGATTTATTGAGGAATCACATGATTTACCTAGCTTAGAGACTCCAACAATGGTCAATTCGATGGCAGAGTATTTCCCATCTGATATAAGAAATGATCTGCGAGTTGAAATAAAAGGTAGAACGGTTCTAACACTGATAGAAATAGCTTACCAAGATCCTAGCGAAACTAATCCTATTAAATTAGCTAAAAGTTTGAATATCCCACCCTCAACTCTTTCTAAAGAAATTAAGAAGCTTGTGGATTTACAATATGTAGAATCATATGTATCAACTCAAGTTATTCAAGATGGACGGTATAGAAATTTCAAGATAACAACAAAAGGTTTTTCTTTTCTATCTATATTGAATAACGCATTAAGAGTTACAATTAATCGTCTCAAAGAAAAGCAAAATGGATTAGATGAATACTCTCTAAATTGAAGAGTATAGATAATCTATCATCTCGAAATCATAGTGATTTAAATTCCACATGTATTTTTACTATTTAAACAGTTAATTAAGAATTTACTCAAATAGTTAGAGAATTACAATACCTAGAACCATGTTTAGCTATTGTAGAGAATTGAAAAAATAGTTCACAAACAGAAAATACTGTTTCAATATTTTAATCATTTCTTTTTCTCTTTACATAGATTGTAGGCTACAATTGTCTGAGTACTTCAACAATAGAGCCAAAAACAAGGTTTAAAATATAACGAGGACTACAATATGAAATGTAATAGCAAAAAACGAATATTAACTATTCTACTCCTGATCGGATGTGTTTTTGTTTTTAGAACTACTTATGTATCAGGCCAAAGTAAGTTAAACAAGATCGAAATCGAAGATTTTTCTTATAGTACTTTCTTTGGAGGAAATAATGTTGATTATATCAAAGACGTGGTTATTGATTCAGAAGGAAATGTTATTGTTACTGGTGAAACTCTATCCACCAATTTTCCAGTAGTAAATGGTTTTCAAGAGACTTTTGCAGGAGGGGATCAAGAAATCCATACCGTCAGCGGAGACGCTATTGTTAGTAAATTCAACCAAAATGGAGATCTTATTTGGTCAACATTTCTGGGAGGATCAAATCGTGATGGTGGTCATTGTGTGCTAACTGATGATTCTGGTAACATTTATGTGGCTGGTATGACAAACTCAATAGATTTTCCTATCACAGAGGATGCCTATCAACAAAATTTCAATGGAGGAGGTTTAGATCTCTTCGTAACGAAATTTGCGCCTAACGGGTCATTGTTATACTCAAGCTATCTGGGAACTGACGGTTCAGAGGGTGTTGATGACCTCAAATTAGATTCATCTAACAATCTAATCATTTCTGGCGGAACCTCCTCTCCCGATTTCCCTATTACAACGGATGCTTGCCAATCAATTTTTGGAGGAGGATCAGATGGATTTATCCTGAAACTGACACCTAATTGCACTTCCATCTTGTATTCAACCTTTATTGGTGGATCTGACCATGATTCACTAGGTAAGATTGCTATCGATGAAGAAGACAATATATTTTTTGATGGTACAACATCCAGTTCAAACTTTCCAATCACAAACAACGCCTTCCAAGATTCAATAAGTGGAACTCAACGTGATATCTTCCTAGGAAAACATACGTCAACTGGTCAAATAACATATGCCACTTTCTTTGGTGGTTCACATATGGATGATTCTTTCGGATTAACCATCGATTCCTCGAAAAATATCATTTTTTCTGGTAGGACTTGGTCAGCTGATTTTCCAGTAGCAAATGCTTATCAGGATGAATATTCTGACGTTGAAGTAGATGCATTTGTATCGAAGCTCAGTCCTGATGGTCAGAAATTAACCTTTTCCAGCTATTTTGGAGCATCAGGATGGGATACACTACATCATGTAGATGTGGACTCTGATGACAATATAATCTTAAGTGGAGTAGGTGGAGCTGATGGTTTTCCAATTTCCAATGCTTTTCAAGAGGGTCACAAGGGAGCATGTGATATCGTGGTCATGGCCCTATCCTCTATTGGCCAACCATTATTCTGTTCATTCCTTGGAGGAACAAATAATGATCATCCATTTAGTCAATTTCTTTCCGATGATTATCTCTATATTGTAGGTTACACTACTTCAACAAATTTCTTTACCTCTGATGACGCATATCAACAAACCTGTGGTGGAAATGAAGATGGATTTATCTTTCGCTTAACTATTGATGCATATCTTGAAGAGGTAAAATCAAGGATTACAACTGGTTCAACGGATTTTTTAGGATTTGAATACATCTTTATCGTTCTTGCCATATTTTCGTTTGTTCTGGGAAAAGTGAAGAAAAAAAGGAGATAAACTAGTTAAATAGGGCATCTCTCCCCTAATCTTTTTTAAAGAGCCATTAAAAACGGTAGTATTCTATTTTAGATCAAAAATTGAATGGGAATAGACGCTAAACTCTTTTATTATTTCTCTACGGCCATTGCCTCTTTTGGAATATGCTTCAGGTATTCGACTAAGGACTCCATTCCAAATTCTTTAATTTCTTGCTTTGAATGAAACTGTTGGACCTGTTTATATAGCTTTTGAGCTCTCAGGACTTGTGTTTGAGAAATGAGCATGGATTCGGGTATCATAATTGCAATAAATGCAGATAAAACTTCAGCAATTAGAATTAATAAGAAACGAATCGTTGAAAACGAAGATATTATGGAACTCAAAAAATGAAATACCCAGGGAAGACCAAGGATCCCATAAACAAAAACTAAACTCCATATAATTAACCAAAGTCTCTTCGTAATGACTATTTTCTTAGTCGGATGTATAGGTTTGATCTTAATATAAGTATATCCAAGAATACCAGCTGTATAAAGTGAGTACAAGTCTGAAAGGAGCCTATGGCTTGAAGAGTTAAGAATGACTCCACCAGGTGTCTTGAGTCCAGCACCTTTAGGATGAAATTGATTTGGGCCGTGAGGCATTTCCATGAATAATACAAATGCTGTATCTTCTTGAGGTATAATTTCCCAAAATAAAATTAAAAAAACTAGGATGGCAAACCAAATGATACCAATATACCAAATAACTGTCGGAGTTCGTGTCCACAGAATACGAGATCCATGAAGAAAGAAGAATAAAAATGTGAAGACAAGAGCCCATCTATGAAGCTGAAAGAAAAATAAAATATTAGTAGCGTCTGCAAAAATCGAGCTGAAGCATGTAGCAGTGACAGAGAAGAAAACTCCTGAAAATAATAAGAAATCAACAATAGATGTTTTGATGTATTGTTTGAGTAATATAAAAGAAGGAATTAACGAAATAAATCCGATTATTATAACTAACCACTCATCAATGGTCAAAACAGCCAATAAACTCGCTCCTTTTAGTAAATGACATTAAGAAACACTTATATTGTGCGTAATTAGCCTTTATTTTGAACCTAAACAATTTATCGCTATTATTATTTTTAAGTTTAACATTCCATTGGACATTATGTAGAAAAAGCCTTGAATCAAACCAATTCCTAGATTATTACAGTCGGGAATGTTGATGACTAGAATCTTTCTTTTCATTATTATTTACTGAATGTGTGGGAGAAATTTTCACAGGCTTATTCTACTACTCTCTGACAAAATTGGATCAGTCGTGCAATTGAACGAACGAGAAAACCTTTTGGGATGTTGGCGTGCCCCATCATGGGTCTTACATGAAATTCTACATCATCCCCTCGTTCAATTAGTTTTTGTACAAAATCCCAAACTGGTTTCAAAGGGGTCCTAGTATCATTGGCATACTGAACAACACCTAACGGTACTTGAACCTTTTCCCAGTCAGCTACTGGGGAGGATTCCTTCAAATATGGTCTACTCTCATCGTTTTCCATCGATCCGAATATTGAGACAACAAATTGACGAAACACTTCATCAGGAGCGTAATCGTACATATACTCCCAATCTGAAATCGCTGCTTCTGCCCACCCAGCAGTAAATTTAAATATCTCTGGTTTAGTTAGTGCTCGTAAGGTCATATACCCGCCATATGATCCACCATATATTATTACCTTGTTAGGATTCACGCCATATTTGCTAATAATATGCTCCACTCCACTTGTGATATCCAGAAAATCTGCTTTGCCTATTTCTCTAAAATTTGCCATTTGAAACGTCTCACCGTATCCTGTCGAACCCCGGAAGTTAGGCAGAAATACGATAAATCCTTCTTGAGTCATAACCTGAAATGTTCCAACGAAGGAATCGACTGATTGACCCATGGGTCCACCATGAACATAAACAACTGCTGGATATCCTCCTTCAGGTGGAGGAGTGCTAGGAATTAATACAAACCCATGAATATCTAATCCATCAGTCGATTTCCAATATTCACTTATCGAATTAACGAGAGGAAATTCTGATGTTCCAGCTTCAGGAGATCGTTTTTGTGTCAGTTGTTGGTATTTCTGAATCTCTAGATCAAATTTCCATAAATTCATTCTAGTAGTAGCGTCTGAATGAATAAAGTAGAGAATTTCTTTATCTTTCCAGGATTGAACTTTGAAAAGTTTATTCAAACCTTTTGGAAGAGGTAACGGTTCTAATTCCATCGAATCTAAATCAATTGTGTAGATTTGATCTCTTCCATCCTTTGTTACACCAAAATAGAGCTTTGCTCCATCTTTGCTCCAACAAACAGTTTCAATTTCTCCCTCTGGAATTGGTAATGCAACAGTCTCACTTGTCTCTAAATTGAACAATTTAAGCTTATTATCATCCCTTGAAAGAAACGGAAAAATTGATTTTGTTGGATGCCAGTAGCTATTGAATGTATACGAACTCGCTATTGGAATAGTCTGTACTATTTCTCCAGTGTTTGGATTTATGACTATTTCACTGAATTCATTTTTCCCTGGCAAGACTGTCGTGAATTTTATTAAATTAGGGCCCCAACGTCCACACCCAAACCAAGGGATTACTGTACCTTCCCATACTAATTTTTCCTCAGAATTGGGTTGATTCGACAAAATCATTATTTTATTTATTTTATCCTGGGATATAGCCCAGGCAATGTCCTTCCCATCAGGGCTCCAGTCTAACCATATATGCCTACCCTCACTACTACTAATCTGCTCTAAAGGAGGTAACTGATCAGTTGAAGTAGTAGATAAACGATAAAGAGAACTTAGTTCTTTTCCTGTATAATCCACTGGGAGCGAAATCCAAGAATCGTCAGGAGAGAATTTCGCGTCTATTGTAAACGCATTTTCTGGTAAAATCGGTTTATGGTCATTAGGATCTTGGTTTAAGGACGTAAGATGTATTATTAAAGCATTACTAGCAGTAAGGAATGCTGCTGCTGCTAAGTGATTCACACTACTGATGTCATAAGGAATGTATCCTTGTGTTTCAAGTATCAGCTTAATTTTTTCAAATAAATCCATAATATCACCCCTTATTTTTTATTCCAGAGTTCTTATGACATGTCTTAAGTCATTTCCTACAGTAGTTGTATGATAGTTTTTCGAAAAGGACATAATTTATGATAAACAGTTCAGAGATCTTAGACGTGTCTCCTCCTTTAGCTATTCATATAATTCAATGAATTTTTTTTCGATTTCATTCCAGAAAGGCATTGAACTCTGAGCTCCTGTTCTTGTTACTGCAATAGAAGCTGCTACATTGGCATATCTTGTAGCTGTCCGTAGATTGTCACCCTTGGATAACCTGCTAGCTAATACACCATTAAAACAATCACCTGCTCCAACAGCATCAATAGCAGAAACCTGAATAGCTGAAACATGGTATTGCTCCCCATTTTTCCTGTCAGAAACAAAACAACCCTTATTCCCTAATGTAACTATAATAGTATTTATTCCACAAGTATGGAGATCATTAGCGACTTTTGAAATTTTTTCATGAAGGTTTTCTTGTTGTTCTTTAAATCCAAGTGAGTTATGAAGTTTATAAAGCTCGTTTTCATTGGGGGTTATGATATCAACTTTTTTTAAAACCTCTAACGGGATTTCTTTAAAAGGTGCAGGATTTAGAATTGATATTACCTTTTTTTCGGAAGCAATGCCAAAGATCTCTCGAATAACTTCTAATCGAATTTCCATTTGTAGTATTACAACAGTTGCATTTTCTATTATATCAGTAGCGTCTTTCAAATCTTCCTTGACTAATTTTTTATTAGCTCCTGGCGCAACGCTAATCATATTCTGACCTTTAGAGTCTATTAATATAATAGCCACACCACTCACTATATCTGGATCCAGTATCACACCTGAAGTATCTATTCCCTCATTTGCTAAATGTTCAAGCATTTGGGTTCCAAATGTATCATTCCCCACTTTTCCGATGAAAACAGTATTGCTTCCTGATCTAATAGAAGCAACTGCTTGATTTGCGCCTTTTCCTCCAAAAGATTGCGTAAAGGTTCCCCCAGTAACAGTTTCTCCAGGTGTGGGAAATCTTTTCGAATACATATTGAGATCCATATTACTAGAACCAACGACAAGAACATACTTTCCTTCATTCTTCATTTATAACCCTCAAATTTCAACTTTTTGAGAATCCGCCATGATGAAATTCAATTGAATAGCGGAGTTGATTTTCCTCACAATAATCCCTAATCTCAGTTTCAACAATATCCCACTGTGTTCTATCCTTATGAATTTCCTGGTATTTAGCTATTAAATCTGGATAGCATTCTTTGATAATACTCATAATTCTCGGGATATTGTGAGGTCTGAAGTTTAAATTCTCGAACATATAATTGTGTGTATAACTTACTGACTCTTCAATGATTGCTATATAATCAGTAATCTCTGGAAAAAACGGGGAGATGAAAGTATAGGTTTGGATCCCAGCCTCATAGATAGTTCTCAAAGCTTCTAACCGATCCGAAGGTTTCGATGCTCCTCGCTCAATTGTTCTTGCAAAAGTCTCATCTAATGTGCTTATTGAGATTCCGACCTCAATATTTTTGAATTTCTTAAACAGATCAATATCCCTGACAACCAATTTAGATTTCGTAAGAATAGAAATTTCAGCATCAGTCCCAACGAGTTTTTCCAAGATCTGTCGGGTATTCTGATACTTTTTCTCAAGAGGCAAATAAGGATCTGTTACAGAACTCAGTAAAATCCTCTTTCCCTTATATTTCTCAGGCTTAATCTTATCAGCATTAAATTCCTTTACGTCTAAAAATTCTCCCCATCTATCACCTTTATGACCAGTAAATCTAATCATAAATTCAGCGTAACAATAAATACACCCATGCTGGCAACCAATATAGGGATTAATAACGTAATCAATCGATGGAATATTACTTTTGGTGATGATACTCTTAGCTTCACGAAAACTAATTTTCATTCTTGCCTTTTCTCTCTGTGAGGTAGGTGTAGGGATACTTGTTTAATTTTTTCTAATCCAATTAAGGATTTTTTCATCCTTACCTTTTACTTTTAACATTACTGATCTTTTAGTAATCTCTTCTGAAAGACAGTGTTATAATAAATTAGTTAAACAGATACGATTAGGATTACCTAAATATCAAGTTTTATAAAAACTTAGTAGCAATTATAATCGATAATAATGTTACTCTCCACTCTTACAATATAATGAGGCGCGAGGAAAACTCGCGCTCTAATTTAGTTAGAACTATCAGCTGCTGTCATTACTCTTAGTGCATTTACTCCCAAGCATTTATGTAAACGTATAAATTCGTACAGCAACTTACTTCTAGTGACTATTAGAGTGGGTAGTACCAACTGCTTTTTTTCATATATAATGAGCAATAATTATTTTCTTTTCCTAATAAGGAACTACTCATTCTTCAATTCCTTCTAAACGACCTCCGCTCATTTCTGAGTTCTAAAGGTAATGAAAGCCCTAGAAATTCCCCATCTTTTCGAGGAAAAACATGAAAAAAATGAAACGAACATTTAATAACCCTGAAAATGAGTTGAAAGAAATGAGTAATTATAAAAGAAGGTTAAAATGGTACCGATTCAATGTTGCAAGAAGAATCAGAATTTTAGAAGGAGAAGAACTAGTCAGTGAATTAGAGGACATTATAGAAGATATCAAAACCAAAAAATTAAATAAAGTTGGAATGTTTCAACTTCTGATTCGACAATTAGAGGGTCTCAAAGCAGAAGCCCAATTTAAACCCAAACAGAAAGGACGTCAATATGATCCATTCCATATTCCACGTTCGGGTGATGGGAGGATAGTACTCTTTGGTCTTTCCAATGTTGGAAAAAGTACTCTGATGAATGCCATTACTAACACAGATGTAAAAATTGGAAATTATCTTCATACTACTCGAACAGCTCTTGCAGGAACATGTGAACATAATAGCTTGAAGATCCAAATTATTGATATCCCTGGTTTTTTAGATTTTAAAGAGGATTGGGAAATCAATAAACAGATTGTACGAGTTGCGAGAACAGCTGATGCTATACTGCTCGTAATAGATCTATCATTAGATATTAATCAGCAATATAAATTCCTCCTGGAACAACTACAAAATGCAGGTCTTCTAGAAATCAAAGATTCGCTTATTAATTTGGCGATTATTGCAACGAAGGGAGATCTTCCTGGTTCACATCATAACTTTGATATTTTAAAATCAATCACTTCTCTACCAATCCATCCAATCACGATAAAAGACGAAAATTCCCTCATAAAGCTAAAAGAATACCTTTATAACGTTCTAGAAGTCATGAGAATCTATACCAAACCCCCAAGACGTGAAGCTGAATATAAACTCCCTTTTATTTGTCCTATAGGTACAACTGTAGGTGAATTAGCAGAAAAAATTCATAAAGATTTCCTTAAGTTTTTCCGTTATGCAAAAGTATGGGGTTTATCTGTTGATTTTCCAGGTCAAAGAGTGGGATTGGAGCATGAACTGAAGGATACAGATGTTGTGGAAATAACAATAAAGAGAGGATGATTATGATTTGTTTCCTTTATCAATCATTTCTTTTTTCCTAAAAAATTGGCCAACTAGAAAGTGATAGTAATTTAGGAACCAAGTATTGAAATTGCCTGGCCAATCCAAATTGAATTATAAGGTGTTTCGGTATTAACTTTCGAATTATTATCAATTTCTACTTGATATTCATGAGATTTCATTATATTTTAGGTTCAAAATACAATATAGAAGTCAAAAATTATGATTCTTGACAGTAATGGTTTCTGAAAAATATTCTCTGATGTTATTCTTTTCAAAGTCAATAATTTTCTTTCAATTCTTCTAATGGAATGAGTTCTAAAACTACTAAAGTAATTTGGTCTTAAGACCAGATTAAGTTAAATTCACTAGTTAGAGTGGATTAAACTGAATTTGATTATAAATAGCGTTAATTCTTTGATTAATCAGGAGAACTATGAAGAAGCATTAAACCAGCTTGCTAAAATTGGATCATTCAATAAATTAGATGCGAATAATCATCTGAAAATTTTATTTAATAGAATTTTTTGTTATATTAATCTTGGAGAACTAGCTAAAGCAAAAGAAACATCTGAGAAATTACTTAATCAAAGTAAGAAATACAAAAATGCATTATATGAATTTGATGCTATTCTATTTTTACTCAAGATCTCAATGATGCTTGAAACAACAGATGAAACTGAGAAATTGATTGATGAAGGGGAAGCTTTACTTAATCAAAGATTAGACAATACATCGAAAGAATATAAACAAAGGAAAGCAACTTTTCTCTACTTGAAAGCCACATCATTCGACCCTAATGCTGAATTAGAACACCAATTGCCTTTGATTCAGGAAAGTCTGTCACTTGGAAAAGAAATTGAAGTTAAAGCAAGCATTAGTGAGTCTTTATTCGGTTTGGGTTATTATCATTTGTATAAAGGAAACCACGATGCAGCTATGAAGTTTTTTAAAGAAAGCTTGACCATTGGAGAAGAAATTGGAAATAGGCAGCTTATTTCCCAAGCTTATCGTGCACTCGGGAATTATTATTTGTTTACAGGCAAATTCAACTTGGCTTTAGACTACACAAATAAAGCTCTTACTCTAGCGGAGAGAATTAAGAATAAGTGTGATATCTCTCATAACTTGCTCCATTTAGGCGAAATTTATTACTATAAAGGGGAACTAGAGGTAGCTGAAAAATTTATAACTAAATCAATTGATCTTGCAGAGTCAATTGGATATATTTCTTCAATTATTCTTGGTTTTTATGACCTTGGAAGACTACTACAGGATCGAGGAGAGTTTCATACCTCATTAGAATGTTATAAAAAGGCTTTAAATATCGCAAAGAAAAGAAAAGCTAAATTTTACCTTGCTGATGGCTTATACAATCTGATTCGTCTTTACACCTACCATCTCTCACCAAACCAAGCCATCCCTCTTGTAAAAGATTTAGAACAGCTGAAGGAACATGAGAATAGTATTTGGCACGACTTAATATACCGTGCAGGCAAAGCACTTGTCTTGAAAACAAGTAAAAGATTATCTGATAAAATGGACGCCCTACGTATTTTTCAAGAAATAGCGGAGGAACCCTACATTGTCTACAAGATTACAGTTGAAGCAATAATTAATTTGTGTGAGTTGCTCCTTTATGAATTGAAAACCACTGGTAATGAAGATATTCTAAATGAATTAGACCGCTATTGTAATCAATTGCTTGAAATTGCTCAGGAACAACATTCTCATTCGTTATCAGCGCAAACTTACTGGCTCCAATCGAAGCTTGCTCTTTTAAAATTAGACATTCAACAAGCACAGAAGCTATTACTTCAGGCTCAAGCTATTACCGATAAGAAAGGCTTGAAGACGTTAGCTAACACTATTGGCTATGAGCATTATTCATTTTTTTCTCAATTACAAAAATGGGAAGAGTATATTGATAAGAATGTTGCTTTAAGCCAAAGGATTGAGTTAGCCCAGCTAGAGAATCTTGTTGTCAAAATGATATATAAACAGGTAAGTGAGGTCCCGACAAAAACGATTGATGAATTAATGAGAATTGAAGAATTTCGAACCTACTTAAAAGAAGCAAAAAAAATTCTTTCTCAGTACGAGCAATAAGAACAATGATTCTAGTTCTACTTCTTTCTAAAGAAAATAAGCAGATTGGGTATCCAACGACGAACCTTTTTCCTATAGTCTAAGTACTCTTGACCGAGAATCTGGATTAATTCCTTTTCTTCAAAGGCCGCTATCTTATTAAAAAGAAAAAATGCAATTATAAACGGAATAACAGATATTAGGGACATTGTTAACTGAATAAAGGCAATAAATCCAATAATATAAGCAAAATACATGGGATGTCTTAACAAGGCATACACATCTTCAGCAACCACTTTTGGTTGAGCATTATCAACACCTTCTAGAACTAATCTATGGGAACCGTTGACTAATCTATATGCTATAAGAGCTAAGATAAGAAATACTAAAAGACGAAGTTGCCATGGTATTTCACTAGATAATTGTGTAGTGAGATTTAATAAAATTGAATCTACTCCCCAAACAACCAAGAAAAAAGCAACACAAATTAACTGGATTTCATGAGACCGTGGATGCTCCTTTCCAATTCCGTGCGTATGTTCATGTTCAGGCAACTTCGATCACCAATTAATTTAATTGTAATTTCTGAATGAATTCTTGGGTGAACTCTTCTATTTTATCCCAATCTCTAGAATCATTTATTCCTTTAGGATTAAATTCAGGATTTTCTTTCCCTGCAACTCTCAAAATTTGCCTATTTACCCAGCTTTGCTTTGAAGATTTCGAGACATCCATAATTCCACCAAAAGCTTCATAATTATCAACATTGACTCCTATATCTTCTAATGCCTTTTTACAGTATTCTTCTTTAATTTCTTGATATTTTTCTGGAATAGCTGCGTAACCTGAACACACAAAGAATACTTTTGGCCCACTAAACGTGTTAATTTCTTCTTTTTTCGTATTGAGGAGATTTTTCATTTCTTTAGTCCATTGGCCTATCTTAATTCCTGAACCAATTATTAAACCATTATAAGACGATAAATCTGGCCATTGATCTTTTTTTATGTTTATAACGGTGGAATCTATATTAGATTCATTTAACCATTCAGCCATCCGTTCAGCTACTCCTCGCGTTGCCCCATATCTGGTTCCATACACAATTAACGCTTTCATTATTGTGACTCCATCTAATTCCCAAGAGAGTACAAATCTTAGATTATGAAGATAATCCGTTACTCTAGATTTAACTTTTTTCCTTTGGGTAATAGTTATAATAGAGGCTCAACTTCTAATAAAAAAACTAGTGAAATAACGTTGCTTGATAAGATCAAGTTATTAACTGAAACTTCAACTTCTGTAAAAGTTTATCGGCTGACCAATCCAAAATTAAGTGACCGTTGTTTTTTAATTGAGTCAAGCTCTGCTAGGCAAATTTTAACTGACCATTTTCTTGTTGGGTTACCCCTTATCACAAAATGTGCTGCTGCAGTCAAGAATTGCCTTTCAGCTTATTTTACGTTACAGAAACGCTCAATTCAATACCATCAAATGGCTGAAGTTGTACCATTATCAGGATCACTAACGTACAATTTACTTAAATCCTTTTATGATCTTTATAATCATTCATTAGCTCGTAATTTTATTGGAATTCGCAGATTTCTAAAACCAGATGGAAAATGGGACACAGAAGTCTCATACACTAATTTTGAGGCTTTAAATGAGGATCTAAAAGTAATTTTCATTGGAGACACCATTGCAACAGGAGTTACTATTACCAAAGTCATACAGATAATTCAAGCTCAACTCCAAGTTCCGTTAACGTTTGTAATAATTTCAATTGCAGGGTCATTGATAGGAGCGCAGCGTATAGTTCAATTGGAAGAGAAACTTCAAAAAAACTTCCCTGAAACTGAAATTTGGTGCCTTTTTACAGAGGCATACTTTGGTTTGGAAGCAAATGGCACCGATATGCCTATTCTTCATCCCGACACAATCAGCACACCTCAACTACAGCAATTAGCTCACGAACAATTAGGTGAATATCTAGGTAGAAATTTATGTTCAGTTTTAGATTGGGGAAAACGAACAAATGCTCCGTTCCAACATTATCGTGAGTTAATTCATACATTAAAAGCATTAAAAGAAAAAAAAATAGAGAGTCCTTTTATTTCCGAAATGATTAGCAGATGTCAAAATTTAGTCTATTCGCCATAGATTTTTCCAGGAGACATCCTCAGTTAATACTATTGGTACTAAAAGTATGATGGCTGTAAGCATATCGGTTGTGGCTACTAAGATATACCCCATTTCAATTCCTATTGTGAACCATGATAAAATAACCAGCGTAACATATCCCAAGCGTATCACAGCAGAACCCACTCCAATAAAAACGAATTTTCGTACATCTTGCGTTGCAATTAGTAGAAAATACCCAATACCAATGAGAAATAGTCCGATTACTTGTGCCCAAAACATTGGTTCTGGTTTTGTGATGTCTAACAGAGTGGCTGTTAAATCAGGAAGAAATAACATAGGTACCCCAAGTAAAATGTCATAGATTCCCCCAATGAAGAAAGCCATTTTCAGATAACGATCATCTGTAAATTTTTTCAAACTCATCTCAAAAGCCTCCAAAAAAATCATTTGTCGGTGTGAAATCGTAATATTTTTGTTTACTTGAAGGAAAGAGTTTTTTAAATTTTCTTCAAAACAAGTGGAGTTAGTGGGATAGAAAATGAAAGTTGAAGAACGTATTAAATTATTCAAATCTCAAATTGAGCTAGAAAAACAAATAGTTAATGCAGCTGAAACCTCAGTTAAGAATATTGAGAATGTCATAATCCGCGAACTGATTTTAGGAATTGCTATGGATTCACGCAAACACGAATCCCTTCTTAACACGCTGATTTGTCTTCATGAAAAATTTGCTTTAATTGATGAAGAAATAGTTGATCAGCTCAAACAAAATTTAGAGAACCATATCAGACTTGAGAAGAAAGCCATTGAAACGTATCAAAAAATATGGAAGGATCTCGAAGATGACAAAGAGAAGACAATTATCCATCTCATCTTAACAGACGAAATTCGACACCATAAATTTCTCAAACAGCTTCATAAAGAGTTAGTTGAAAAACTCAGCTTTACATCTGAAGATTATTGGAAATGGGCTTGGGAAGATACTGAGTGGGGTGGAGGTTCTTAATGGAATCCATTAATTGAGATTTGGAATCGGTATTCTGAAACTTCCCAAATGATGTCTTTTACCACTATGGATCTCTACTTCCTCCACAGAAAGAATATTGTCCTTATAAACATTTAGAACATTAAATGTATTTCTCTTTTCAGATCGGATTTTTTTAGAGGAAAAAGTTCCTGAATTAACAAAAACACTTTCTTCTACCTGTAAAGCTCCTGCAGAGTGACCTAATCCTGACAAAATTAAGGGGAACTTATTACTGGTGAAGAATTCAAGAGCATCTCCAGCATCCTTTATTGCTCGTTCAAAAGGTGTATAAGGGACTGGCATACATGAGTGGTGCATTAGCACAATAAAGAGTTTTTTTTCTATAAATTTGTCAAATTCAGCCTTTAGTAACTCTAAATTACTTCTACCAATAAGGCCATCAGCTTTAGAGCCAGTATTAATTCCAAAAACGTGAATTTTATCCTCATCATCAAAAATTGGATCCAGGGATCCTATATTTTCACGCCACAGTTTTCTCCCGAAAGGTTGTAGATCACGTGTTCCTGGTACTAAAACAATTGGCTGATTCTTCTCTTTTAACGCGTCTAGGAATTTTTTCGCTAAGCTATAATCCTCTTCGTAGGAATCATTAGTTACACCTCCACAATTAATAATTACAGATGGTTTTTCCTCTAAGATCATTTGAATGCCTTTCTCGAAGATCTTTCCTTGAAAATCGCTCCCTTCTGTGAAATGGATGCAACTCATTTGACAAATTCTTGTGATAATTTGATCCGAAGGGTGAGGTAAAGAATAAGGATAATTAAATTCTCTTAAAGGAAAAACATGCGTTTTAGGCTTCTGAAATATGGAATACTTGTCAAAACCAAGACATTGTACTCTCACTTCTTGATCTGAAATGTCTAAAGTTAAATACACGTGGCCAGCTTTTCCCCGCGTTTTATGGCTTGAAAAGGTTCCATTATTAATTAATAACATCTTTTTCTTTCCATTTGAAATAGTAAAACAATTTGGGAAGTGGCGATGCCCAACGAGCACTATATCGACTCCAGCGTCCCACAACACAGGGAGGACATCTCCTGTATCTCGAATCATACTTCTTTCTCGACCTGTGTTAGGAATGGGTAATAAATGGTGATGAAAAGCTAAAATCTTGACAACATCATCAGGATAAGAGGAAAGTCTCACAAAAATCTCGTCCCGTCCTCGTGCACCTATACGACCACTATTAGCATCGGGTTCAACAGAGTCTATCCCAAGAATAACCACATTTTTCCCTTTTTTTGTGAGATCTATGAAAAAGTGACGAGGACCGTATAAATCTTGCCAGATTTCCATACCAATGTTCCGAAAGTCATGATTTCCAGGGATGTAGTGAATAATAGGATTCTCCACCCCATAAGTCGCAAAAGTTCCTTTAATCAATGCATTCGCATAATTATAATCTTCAAGTGTACCTTGGTCAGTAATATCCCCTAGGTTTAATATAATTGCTTCTGGATTCTCCTTCATTCTCTGTGCTATACTCATGATGCCACTCGTGAACGCTTCCTCATTAAAATAACCAGAAAATTTACTAACATGAAGATCAGAAAATATAATAATTTCAGTTTTACTATTCTTTTGCGAAGACATTAATCAGAACTTCCTAGTTTTAGTTGTATTCATTTTTTTATTTCTCCTTTAATGAGCTGATGACCCATTGGAGTTTAGCTTTCACTTCTTTAGCTATTGGTTCGACTAGAGGATTATCAATCATTTTAAACATTTTCTCAGGATCGATTGCAGCAACTTTTGTTTCTTTCTGTTCATTTAATTCCTGAACAATGACGTTACAAGGTAAAAAAAGTCCTATTTCTCGTTCTATATCGAGAGCCTTTTTCGATAATTTTGGATTACATGCTCCAAGGATTATATAACGTTCAAAATCTACATCTAATTTCTCTTTAAGCGTTTTTTTGATATCTATTTCTGTTATAACTCCAAATCCCTCTTTTTTTAGTGCTTTAACAGTTTTCTCAACAACTACATCATAATCTTCATTCAAATTAACGCTGATTTCATAGTCGGTCATTTTTCCAACCTTTTAAGTCATAGTAATTACACTGATTTGTAATCTTTTAATGTAAAACATCTACTTATTTAATTTGGTGTACATCATTGTTTGCTTATTTTTATATAGAATGGTTGGGGGTCTTATACGACAAAGAAAATGACTGAAAGTAAGAAACCTAAACAACCCTCACAAGAATTTGAGTCCCTATATGAACGGGAAAGAATAGCTAAAACTATTTGTTCTGAACTCAATAATTTTACTGACTTGAAAACAACGTTACAAACAATAATAGTATTTTTAAAGGAGCTAACGGGGACTCAAGCAATTAGTATTCGATTACATGATGAGGGAGATTATCCATATTATGTCTATGAAGGGTTTCCAAAAAAATTCATTCAAAAAGAGAACAGTTTATGCGCTAGAGATAACAAAGGCAGAAGGATAAAGAACCCAGACGGAAAGGGGTACATTCTAGATTGTATGTGTGGGAATGTTATTCACGGGCGATTCGACGTTAACTTGCCCTTTTTCTCAAAAAATGGAAGCTTCTGGTCTAATAATACTTCAAAATTACTAGCTTCTACAACGACAGAGGATCGACAGGGAACGACAAGAAATTACTGCAATTCACAGGGATATGAATCAGTTGCTCTAATTCCTATCAAGGCTAGGGGGGAAAACTTTGGACTTATTCAATTCAATGACAAGAAAATCGACAAGTTTAATGAAGAAATGATACAATTTTTGGAAATGATTGGAGAGGAAATAGGATTAGCAGTAAGAAACAGCATGATTTTTTCTAAATTACAAGAGGCTCATGAATCAACAAATTTTCTCTTCTCAATTATTGCACACGACATAATTGGCCCGTTTTCAACACTTAACACCTATTTAGAATTTCTAGATCAGCACTTTCATGAGTTAAGTCAGGATGAGATTAAGCAACATCTCGCTCGATTAAATCGCAACTCAAAAGGTGTCTATGAATTACTTGATAACCTATTTACTTGGTCATCTATTCAACGAGAAAAATTTCTGTTAGTGCCTGAAGAGTTGAACTTGAAAGAGATAATCGACGAGATCTTTGGGGTTCTTTCAGAAAGAGCCATACAGAAAGAAATCGATCTAAATCACTCACTCACAGGAGATTTCATTGTTCACACAGATAAAAATGCTTTAAGAACGATAATTCGAAACTTAATATCTAATGCCGTTAAATTCACAAATTCAGGAGGAAAAGTGTCTGTGAGTGGAATAAAGAATGATATTTCTACTGAAATATCAGTGAAAGATACAGGTATTGGAATGGATGACAAAAACCTCATAAATTTCTCCAATTTAGACCCAAAGAAGAAAAGGAGAGGAACGGATGGAGAACAGGGTACAGGTCTTGGACTTATTATTTGTCGTCAATTAACAAAGAAAATACAGGGAAAGCTTTCCGTCAATAGCAACCTTGGAAGCGGATCTGAGTTTATCCTCTCTGTACCTAGCTTTGGTTACCTTTCGAACAATTGAGAAGTAATTGAGTTTCGTCTCTGCACTGTAAGTCATTTTCAATTTAACAATAAGTTTTTAGTATCTCGAAAGATACAAAAAGTTCTTTTTTTTTGGTTTTGTTTGTTTTTGCTTTTGAACTTCGGTTAATGAGCTGGTGGAATCATGAAAAATGGGATTCTTGAAATTACTAAAGAGTTCGTGGAAAACCTCGAAGATCTAATCAGTCGAGAGATGGCACGATTAAATGTTCCTGGTTCAAGCATTGCTATAGTAAAAAATGATAAAATTCTATACTCACAAGGATTTGGAGCAAGAAACATCAAACAACGTTTGTCATCCGATGCAAATACTCTTTATAATATTGCAAGTTGTACAAAATCATTTATTTGTTTGGCTCTGCTAAAACTGGAGGAACAAGGAAAATTACATTTAGATGATCCTATTTCAGAATACATTCCGTGTACATTGGGTTCTAAAGACAATCCAATAACTATCCATCATCTTATGACACATACTTCAGGAATTCCAGAGATTGTGGCAGGTTTGCAAGATCTAGAAAGATCCATAGATAAACCATCAATCCCTTTTACGAGTTGGGATGATTTCTTTCGTCACATTAATGGTGCTACTGAGTTTGTCACCGAAAAACCAGGAAAAAGACTCTATTACCAGAATGATGGCTATACGATACTCGGGCGGATTATCGAAGTAGTTTCAGGAGTATCATTGAATAACTTCATTAAAAATCAAATCCTTTCACCTTTACAGATGAATCGATCAACTTTCTTGAAAGAAGAATTAGATAAGCTGGAAAATGTCTCAGTCGCTTATAAAGTATCGGAAAAGGAAAAACAAATTGTTTCCACTTCATACAATATTGAAAATAATATTTTTGGGTACGCTCCAGGTGGGTTATTCAGTTCAGTTACAGAATTAGCAAATTACGTCATATTACACTTGAATCGGGGAGAATTCCAAGGAAAACGATTGATTAAAATGGAAGCAATTGATTCAATGCAATCATTGTATTTCAAAGAAACCTCAAATTGCCAAGTCTATACCCCCATGATTGGTAATTTTGGTGTTGGTGGGTATGGGTACGGATTTGCTATCCATAAGGATTTTTTTGGCTACAAAATGGTTCATCATTCTGGTAGCAGAATCGGAGCAAGTGCTTGGATTGCGATGTTACCTGAGCTGAAGCTAGGCGTAATAATTCTCTCTAATAAACATCCTAGTCAGCGATTACTTGCATTAGGTACCCTTGCTTTACTCCTTGGAATTGATTTAGAAGACAGATTTCCACTTTTCCGTTATCGAAATCATTTAGAAAAACTTACAGGTGAATATGAACTATTCAAGGGAGTATCAAAGATGAAAATCACCTCCAAGGATGGAAGTTTGTATTATAATTTTGAAGGTTGGGGGATTATTACACCCATAATCCCCTTTGAAAACGAGAATAATAATCTAATTACTCTTAATTACTATTTTATCACAGAAGTTGGTGAAAAAGAACCAATTCAATTTGAAATCGATAAAGATGGCACCATTTGGATGCACCATGACCGATTAAAATGGAAAAAAGTGAAAGATTAATTCGAAAACGAATAAAACGTAGATTTGAGGAATGTACCTATCTAAGACAAATCAAATTTCTTCTTGAATTTTGACATTGTATAACAAGCTTTAATGCATTTTCCGCACACATCAGCACCTAAATCCAAATGCAATATATATCTTCGACAGTTTTCGCGATAATCTTTTAGTTCTGTTTGTTTTTTTAGAAATGAACAGACCTGGTAACATGCAATACAATCCTCACAAGTCTGTTTTAACTTTTGATCATAATCAAACTCGAGTGGGGTTAAGACTGAAGTAAATCTAAAAGCACAACTGAACTGTGGATGTATAATCAAATTATTCTTACCCCGCCACCCCATTCCAGCTAGTTCTCCGATTAAACGATGAGAAATTGTCAACGGAAAAAACTCTCTCACGTGACTTATTTTTTTAACTAGTCCATCAATCGTCGGGAGTAATGGTATTCCTTGTATTAAGTCAGCAATTTTTTCGGATAATATTCCGAGCTGTTGATTCAATTCCTTATATGCATTTGCATAGAATTCCCATTTTTTCTTTTCCTGATCAATTACTGATATTTCTTCTTCGGAATAGGCAAGAGCGAGACTTATAATTGAGCCATTCTCTAAAAAGGTATGCAATTCACTCTTACAAAGATTCTTCAACTTTTCTTGTTGACTGGGCATTACATTGTTAAAAACGAGAGAGAAGCGTGTAACTTTCAAATCACACTTTCGATTAAAGGTCTGGGTACCCCTTTCAAACATTTCCTCCAGCTCTGTTCTGGTAGTCATTATTTTCGATCCTCTGTTAGAAGTAATAAGGAATTTGAACGTAAAAATTAAATCAATTTACTAAAACATTTCTTTTCTCGTGAAGCTAATAGGATTAAGCTAAAATCTCACGATGCTCTCCCTCTTAAATGAAATTTTTATATACATTAGTATTATCTACTCCTTTTGAGATCAGTAGAATATAATTCGTGGTTAGAAATGGTTGGAATTACCCTCTCATCGGATGAACTGCAGACTATCTTCGATATTTTAGGATTAGATGAAGACCAGAGTTTAGTGTATTTAACCCTTTTATCTGCAGGTACATTAACCTTGGGCCAAATATCACAGTTAACTGGACTACATTACATTCAAGTCCGTGATGCTATGGAGGTTCTCGTAGGAGGAGAATATGTTGATTGGACTCCAGGAAAAATTAATAGATACTTTGCGCGAGAACCGTTTTTAAAAGCATTCTTATTAGCTTACGATACTTTTACCTTATTATCCATTCGTAAAGCAGCCAAAAAAAAGATTTCAGCTATAGATGAGAATTTTAATGCTCAAATTCAAAGGTCATTTGACAGGCTATCTGATGAGAATCGTATTGCGATGCAGGAAGCATATAATCTAATAAAAACAAGCTTCGAAGAGCAACAAAAACAGATTGATAGTGAGATATCTGCATTAAATTATACTATCAAAGAAATGAAACGACGATTGGAAATCCTATTCGATCTATCTCGCAAATTAAACATAGCAACAAAACAAGATTGGAGTGGATTAACCACTGATTTAATTTTTGGGGAAACAACTTTTTTGCTCCTTCTAAAAGACATCACTTCTCGGACTCAAGCTTCATTAACTGTATTAATGCCACATCCAGAAATACAAACAATAATGACTGCAATAAAGTTGCCTCTTCAAGTCCGCGCACGAACAGCATTTATTGGAGATTTCTCGAAAATTCCACGGACTATCCTAGAAAAAGCAATTTCAGCACAGGTAAAATTGAGGGAAACATCTGTTGATTTCTGGGGATGCATTCGAGATAATGAAGAGGTACTTATAGGATTATTACCACAGATTTCGCAACAAGAAGAAGTTGTGGGGATAACAAGCACAAATCCCACAATGGTTCAATTTCTCGGCCAACAAATCCGAATTTATGCCACGAAAGGAAAAGATTTAATCATTAATTAAGTCAAATTCATCAAAGAATGAATTAAATTGAATATGATTAGGTGCATTATCTTTTAACTGAACACAATGCTTATTTTATAACAATTCGAGGATGTCGTGAAGACTTTCCCAGAAACATGACTGCAGAAGAAACAAAAATCATGAAAGACCATTTTGACTACCTCCAAGGATTAATGGAAAAAGGAAAGTTAATCATGGCTGGCCGAAATCTTGACAATGATTCTGGATACATAATTTTGAATATAAAATCGTTAGATGAAGCAAAAACACTTATGTCGAATGATCCTTCAGTCAAGAAGAACGTTATTCAACCAGTATTTGAAGAATTTCGTGTGTCAATGCTTAAATGCTAACGGATTGAATGTAACACATTCTACATGGAAACTGCTCATTTTCTCAGAATTTCCCATGCTCTTTATTTTGTTAGATTAGAGATTTTCTTTTCTTCGGCGTTGATTCACTATTTTTTTGGAAAAAGCAAGGATAACCAACATCGAGAATAAAGAAACAACCATTGGAGTGGTTTCAGAAGTGCTTAATGAAATACCCGTGGTTTCCGAAGTGATAATAGATGTAGTTATCGATTCTGACGTTGTTGGAGATGTATCCATAGTGTTTGAAGATATGGTTGTTGTTTCAGAGGTTGTCAAGGAAGTTATTGTCGATGAAAAAGATGTGACTTCAGACGATGTCGAATTTGTATGATTCATTTCTTCGATGATTTCAAAAGCATGAGTAACATTGATCATACCAAATCCATAAGCTTCATCACGGCCAGGATCACCTAGGTCTACTGCGGTCTGTTGAAGGATAGATCGAACTTCAGTATTGTTTAAGGTCGGATCATAGCTAATCATAAGCGCTAATGCTCCTGAGACATGTGGAGCGGCCATAGAAGTACCCGATGAATAACCATAAATATTATAAGGGATTGTAGAATAAACTCCAACACCTGGCGCAACGAATTCCAATTCTGGACCTTTATTTGAATAAGATGGTATGTTTTTCGCACCATCAATTGCACCGACTGCGATCACATAATCATTATTCGCAGGTTGAGAAACTATAGAATGGTCATTCCCCGCGGAAGCAACAATGAGGATTCCCTTCCCAAAAGCATATTCTAAAGCATTCTCAACGAGCTGGTAAGAAGTAGAATTGGTAATCTCCTCAGGAAAGTAAATACCAATACTCATAGAAATTATGTGAGCTCCATTATCAGCAGCATAACGAATGGCTTCTGCGACGATTATGTCAGGGTTCTCGTTGTCTTTATTCACAACACGCAGGGTCATAATTGTAACATTAGGAGCAACTCCGACTACTCCATAATTATTCAAACGAGCCGCGATCGTACCCGTGACATGAGTTCCATGATTGGTTAAACTAGTTTCATATTGAGATCCTTCATAAAGACTGAAGTTGAAATGATCAGTATTGTTCTGGATAAAATCCCATCCATGGCAGTCATCAATATATCCATTGTTATCATCGTCAATACTATTATCTTGTTTTTCATCTGAGTTATTCCAAAGGACATACTCTAAATCGGAATGACTGTCGTCAAGTCCAGTATCAAGAACCGCTACCACAATCTCCGGAGATCCACGAGTTTTATTCCAAACCTTATCTGCACCGATTAAAGTGATACCATACGGAACTTCGTCTTTGTACTCTAATTCTATGGATAATCTGTACTTATCACTAAATACACTAGTAAGGAGAAGAGAAGAAGAGGAAATTACTAATAATATAAGGATGCAAACATACCCAAACTTCTTTTCATTCACTGGTTCATTCCTTCTTGGATGTCACAAGATAATTAATGATAAAATCGATCTCAAAGGTTGTGTTTCGAATATCAGGATGACTGACGATTGCAGATAAAGCTTTTTATTCTTCGTGAAATCAAATTTGACTATTTTTTAAAGATTTAATCTTCATGCAATAATTCTTATCTCTGGTCTTAGATGGTTGTTATTAACTTTGGTAAAAGAAATTTAGAAAATCCCGTTATAAGGTTATTTTCGCAATTTTGGAATGAACATAGGCACTCTTCCTTGATATTCTTCATACTCTTGCCCAAATTCTTTAACTAACTCTTTTTCCTCCTTCCACGCAATGAGATAAATATATACTATCAATAATGGTGTCAAAAGCAATGAATACAATGCAGAAAGTAATATGGAAATCGCCAAGTGTGCTAATAATGAACCAAGATATTGTGGATGTCTGATGACCGAATAAATACCTGTTGTGACGACTTTTTCTGCTCTATGTGTTTCAGCTACCTTTAAGGTCACTTCTGCCACACCCTTGAGAGCAATCCACAACACCACGACGATAATAGGCACAAAAACAATTAGATGAACCAACGGTATTGGAAAATCAATAATTGGAATTATGAACGACAATTCTTGAAGGATCGGTATTGTAAATCTTGGCTGGGGTGACAACCATATTCCAAATAAGAAAAGAAAAAATCCCCAACCTGAAATAAGCCCAAGAGCATCTCCAATCTTATTTCCTTTCTCGAGACCATATTTTTGTTGTAATTTTGTATGCTCTAGGGACAAAAAATAAATCGGTAGTAT
Source organism: Candidatus Hodarchaeota archaeon (assembly GCA_016839625.1). Taxonomy (GTDB): domain Archaea; phylum Asgardarchaeota; class Heimdallarchaeia; order Hodarchaeales; family Hodarchaeaceae; genus Hodarchaeum. The sequence continues at coordinate 13,209 of JAEOTY010000212.1, read as the reverse complement.
TGCTAACTCGGCCAGTACACTGATCCAAAACCAAGGTGACATTTTTATTTCCGAAATTCATTGAGAAGCGTGTTAATTTATAAAAATACCCGTAATAAAAACTGATATTCTATGGTAAATGAAAAATTGAAACTTCTTGTTAGATTGAAAAGTTCTTGTTTCTATAAATGAAACAAAGCTAGGGGAATTCTGAATGATGTAATATTGACATAAATTCAATTTTCCTTATTGAAATGAGGGAAAACGGTATGATGAACCAAGAATCGAAAGGCATAATAGCTAAAACTACATGTCCTCTTTGTGGTAAAGAAGAATCAATTTTAATATCCGAATCTGAGATTAGTAGAGCAAAACAAGAGCATAAACTCATTGCCAAAGCCATGCAGCATGCGGAAGAAGAGCATATCCTTGCTTTGCATATTGACATCGAAGGACGAGTAAGAAGAAGATATTGTTTTGATATAGTTGAAACACAGATCTCAATAGAGAAAAATATGCCAATAGGAGATCTTGAAAAGATTTTTACTCAAATGGTGCAAAATTCAAGAAAAATCCAAGATGTAATTCAGAGTTTAGCTGAATGTCCACTCATAATAAATGGAAAAAGATAAAGAAACATACAATTCTTCGGAAAAGAGAAAATTGTTTACTGAATACTAGTCTTGGTCTGGAATCATCTGTCTGATTTTTTTGAGTTCTTCCGACATTTGTTGTCGCAGAATAGCTATTCCTGTGGCACGATCATCTTCCCTAAGTTGTTTAAAATGGCCCAGGGGACTACTCACTGCATCTGGAACAGAAACATCATCAGAAAAACTAATCTGAGGTTGAACAGTCTTCTCAGGGGTCGGAGACGATGGTAAAGGCACAGAGGGAGAGAGTGGTGGAGAGGGTGGTCGAGAGGGAGGGGACGTCTGTGAGACTGGTAGCGGACTTGGAGAGGAAGGAGAAGGGGATTTAGGTGGAGGAGATGTAGGTGAAACTGGAGATGTTTTTGCAGAAGCAGCTTTTAGTATCGTTTTTGAAGGAATATCTATAGGTTCTTTCGTGTCAAGGTCGACTGTAAGTCTGGAGCCAAACAATGCTTTTATGGAGGGCACCTCTGGGATCTTGCTCTTCTTTAGCTTCACTAATTTTAATTCTTGAGAAATTCTATCAAAAGTAGGGTAAGATATATATTGTTCTATCAGGGATTCTTTCAATAATTGATCTAACTGAGAGAATGACTTCTGAAATGCGTGAATGACATGCGCGTATTCCTCAAGAGAAAGATCTTTTAAATTTAGGGAGGCATTGAACTTAAATGATTTTTTTTGGTCGTGCGCGGCTTTCTTAAAGAGTTTCACCATCTAAACGAAACATCCACAAGGCATATTATTATTGTTATATAATTTGTACTAATTCCTCTCTCATAAGACCATTTATGTTTTTCTCATTGATACATCTATATGGAAGCAGTGAGTTATTCAATTTAAGATCTAATATGAAAATCTTATTTTTGCTTAGTTTTTCCATAATGGCTTAGTCAAAGTCTAATGTCGAAATTTACAATGTTGGAATTAAGTATTACTAATATTTATGTCAGTACTTCTAAAATTAAGACTTTTAACCATTCAAAAAACATAATAATTTTTTGATTTTTGATTGATTATCGTGATTAGAATGCCTGCCTTATAATGAATCTGTAATCATTAAAACAAGCTTTATGAGATTAGTAAGGTTCTCAATAAAAAAAAAAGAGTTTTGATTAATGATTAGTGTCTGGAGGTTTAATCAAATCCAACTAAAACCTTGTGTGAGTTAATTGAACGTCATCGGGAACTAGAGTTACAAAGAAATCGTCCAAAAGGATTGTCAGACTCTATTAAGCGTTTAAAAAGAATGATTAAGCTACTTATATAAGAAAAGATTTATTTTAAGAGTATTGATGGAAATGACTACTGTAGTAGAAATTGCTAAAATGATTGATCATTCCCTTCTACATCCAACGCTAACAGACGAAGAATTAATTGAAGGATGTAAACTAGCAAAGAAATATGATGTTGCTTCCGTTTGCATAAAACCATATTCAGTGAAACTAGCTGTTGAGATACTAAGGGATTCCAATGTTTGTATCGGAACCGTAATTGGCTTTCCCCATGGGAGTAGCCAAATAGATGTTAAAACTTTTGAAGCGGAAAAAGCCTGTAAAGATGGTGCCACTGAATTAGATATAGTTGTAAATATTGGGAAAGTTTTAAGTGAAGATTGGCAGTATGTCAAAGAAGAAATAAGTGCAATAATTGATGTCGCTAACAATTTTGAAGCGAAAGTTAAAGTCATATTTGAGAATGATTTTCTACCCATTGATTACTTTAAGATTAAGCTTTGTGAGATCTGTAGCGAGCTAAAAGTCAATTTTGTAAAGACTTCTACTGGTTTTGGTTTTGTGAAAGGAGATAACGGTAAATATTCATACAAAGGAGCTACTGATTACGATCTAAAATTGATGATGAAATCTATTTCAAAAGAGGTTCAAGTCAAAGCTGCGGGAAATATACGGACTCTTGATGATGTTTTAAGAGTGAAAAATATTGGTGTAACAAGAATTGGTGCAACTGCAACGGAGACCATTCTTGAAGAAGCAAAAAAAAGGTTTTAAATGGGTATTGAGAGCTTTTTTTTTTCAAATATTTACTTGAATAACCGCCAAAGAAAGAAAGTAATTCTAAATCGAAATGATTTTGATTTTTCAAATCTGGAATGACTGTTTTCAGAAACACGGAATAGATTCAAATGAAGGAGGATTAGAGGATGCGAAAAGAAATCGTTACCATTGATGGTGTTAAGAGTCCAACAAGTCCATTTAATCATGTTGTCAAAGCTGGGGATCTTTTATTTCTTACTAGCCAATTATCTTGCGATTTGAAAACTGGTGATATTATTCTTGGAACGATTGAACAACAAACACGAAAAACATTGCAGAATGTAAAATTTCTATTGGAATCTTCAGGGATTTCAATGGATGATTTCGTGAAGGTTTCAGTCTTTATGAAAGATGTTAAAGAATTTAATAAAATGGATCAAGTGTATCGAGAATTTTTTAAGGCTGGATATAAACCTGCCCGTGTTACAATTCAAGCTCTTTCACCAATTAAGGGTATAAAGATTGAGATTGAAGTGATCGCAGTAATTCCTGAACCATTATAATTTGCTAAACTAATTTTAACTAATTTTTAGCTAAACTAATTTTATCAAAATCAGCTTCTAATAGAATTCTCTCTAGACAACTTTCAAATCATGAAATTCGTCTCTCACAACTTTCAGCATCATTAACAACCTCTCTACACCTTTAAATGCCAAATTTTTCTCCTTATTAGCTCTAACTCTATCAATGAAACATAATTTAATTCTAAACAAAGTAAATCTAATAATGGATCTTTTATGTAGTCACTTAATTTTAAAATATGACCTTTCCATTAAATTTCTCTCAGTTCACTCAATATCAAATGTTACACCTCATAACATTTTAAGATTACGTGGAGAGATTTCTAACAAAATATTTACTATTTATTTCCTTCAAAAATGTCATATAATCAAGGTCAACAGTATCTTCTCCAACAATCTTCATAGCGATCATGAACTGGCCGAGATGGTATGTTAAATGATTGAAAAAGGTAAAAAAGAAATCATTACCTAGATAGATTTCTTCTTGATGAAATAGTACAGTTTTTCCAATATTATCTGATATTAATTGTTTGAATTCTATATATTGCCTTACCCATCGCCCTAGTAACTGTTCTTTCGTAAGCAGACGGTAATTCTGAATTGTAACGTTTTCATCCCAAGCCAAACACTTAATTATATAACTACCGTACTCCAATCCTATCATACAGTGCTCAACCATGGATCTTAAAGATGAAGTTGGACATTTAGTATCGTTAACAAATTTTGAACCGGTATCCTGGTTGAATTTCTCGTCACTAAGTTTTTCAAGATTTTTACTAAGCTTTTCACTTGCCCAAAATGAGTATTTAGCAATTTGTTTGATAAACAAATGATTATTCTTCACTTGCATCTCCAACTTTTTTTTCAGCAACTCTTGTGATAAAATGAGAATCAATTAATTATGGATTATAGCAAAAACTTAGAATTTTTCAATATTAATATGTTGACTAGGAACGACTAAGGTTTGCTTTCTTTAGTTTTACTGAAAAAATAGTCCCCCTTGGTAGATTATCTTCTACTTTGATTTCTCCCTCATAACGTTGAATAATTTTCTTCACAATATATAGACCATACCCAGTCCCTCCTGTCTTTCCAAATTTCAGGCCTGGTTGGAATAATTTACTTTTTATATGATCTGTTATACCTAAACCGTAATCGATAACTTTTAATTCACAGTATTTATCCTCAATTTCACTAATTATTAAATCAATAGATTCTGTATGAGCGTGAATAATAGCATTTCTAACTAAATTTTCAACGACTGAAAATAGGGCTTGATCTGCAAGGACAATCCCTTGCCCAACAATATTAGATTTCACTGTTGGAGATGAGAGATTCTTCAAAACATTTTCCGATACCTCTCTAAGATTATACGGCTTTAATGGCTCCTCTTGAATAATTAATTCCTCTAGTTCTCCCAATTTATCTATAAGACTGACCGCTCTTTGAACAGGGTTATATACACGTTCTAAATAGAATTCATCACCTTTTATCTTATACAAATCCAAAAATCCGATAACCTGTGTTAAATAATTGAGAATATCATGTCGTAAAATAGAATTAACTACCATTAACGACTCACTCAAATTTCTCAACGATTTAGTTGATTTTCTCAACTCCTGTTCTGTGACTTTTTGAGCTGTGATGTCATATGTGATTCCTACTAGTCCAGTCACATCACCTTTCTTATTAAATATAGGTGCTTTAGTTGTCGAGAAATATCTACCTTCAGGTGGTGTATGTTCCTCACGATTAATAATGACATTTTTCGATTCTATAACGTGAATATCATCCTTAAAACTCATTTTTGCTAGCTCTGGCATATATAATTCTTCATCAGTCTTTCCTATCATGTCTTGAGGTTCTAGTCCGAGTCTTTTGCAATATATTTCATTGTAATCTTCCTGTGTGGCTTTACATACCTTTAAATGACGTCCTTCACAGTTCTTGAAGTACACTGAGGCTGGAAGATAATCCATAAGGGCATTAAATAGAATATTATCCATGAGAGCATCGTTCAAATCAGATATTAAATTAGAAATGACTTCATCATACGATTGTTGAGGAGGTTTCTTGAATTCGTTTAGAACTTTCAAAGTCTCGATATCTAATTGAATTCTTTTCTTCATCACTATCATCAGATTATTTGATGTTCATTACTGTTGTTTATTACTGTTTAAGTAGTTTAATTCTTCTAAGCTCAATTTGATACGAGTAATGTTATTCATAATCCTATCAACTCATCCTTCCAGCTAATATTAACTAACAATTGAGATTGCCTCCCATTAGTGTGCTTTTGTTAATTCCCTCACCTTCTCTCACTAACACCTAAAACATCTTTCGGTTTTGGAATATAATACTAGAATTGTATTATTCTAAGTAATACAATTAATCCACCTCAAAATGAATTCGTTATAGAAATCTATCATTAATTCGTTAAAAGAAAATATACCACGATTGACTCAAATCTGAAATGATCCAAGCTTTATAGAGCACATTTTTAAGTTCTCTAGTTATCATATCTTAATATCATCTTTATTCAATTAAACATAGGGATAATTAATGTGGCCTTTGGAAAATGGGAGGAAGACCATCTATATTTGACTTATGAGTTCTTTGAATATAAGTAAAGAGGTTTTAATTGTGAAATATAGAATTCTTGGTAAAACTGGATTTAAAGTCTCTGAAGTAGGCCTTGGAACGTGGCAAGTAGGGGGAAGATGGGGAGACCCTTTCGATTACAAAAACGCTGAAATGATCTTAAACAAGGCAATAACTTTAGGAATTAACTTTATTGACACAGCAGATGTGTATGGTGAAAAAGCTGGTCAAAGTGAGAGGTCAATTGGTCAAGTGTTAAACTTAAGGAATGAAACTGTCTATGTTGCAACGAAAAGCGGCAGATTACTAAACCCTCACGTAGCTGAAGGGTACAACGAAGAAAATATTAGAAAATTTGTAGATAGCAGTAGAAAAAGACTTCATGTAGATAGGATTGATCTTCTCCAACTCCATTGCCCTCCTCCAGAGGTTTATTATGATTTAGAGGTCTTTAAATTATTAGATACTTTGAAAGAAGAAGATAAGATCCATCATTATGGAGTTAGTGTTGAAAAGGTAGAAGAAGCATTGGAAGCAATAAAATACCCAAATGTTGCAACAGTCCAGATAATCTTCAATATGTTTCGATTAAAACCTGTAGAGAAGGTTTTTAAAGAATCAAAGAAGAGAAATGTTGGTATTATTGTTAGAGTCCCCTTGGCTAGTGGTTTACTCACAGGAAAGTTCACAAAACATACTGTATTTGAAAAAAATGACCATAGATTTTTTAATAGAGAAGGTCAAGCATTTGATAAGGGAGAAACTTTCTCAGGAGTTGATTATAATATTGGATTAAAAGCTGTCAAAAAACTAAAAGAACTTTTTCCTGAACCAGAAAAGCTAGGTTTATATGCTCTTCGTTGGATATTAATGTTTGATGAAGTGAGTTGTGTTATCCCAGGAGCTAGCAATGTTTCTCATGTTGAAATGAATGTAAAAGCTTCTGATCTTGCCCCATTAACAGAAAGACAAATGATTGGGGTAGAACAGATCTATAATGAATATCTTCGTTCTTCAGTTCACCTTTTATGGTAAATTTACAGAGTAGTTTTTGTATAGATTTTTTTTTAATTATTCTTTTTCTTCTATTTGCTATTTAATGGGTTTTTAGAGTTTTTTTATAATCCGACAGGGATTACCTACTGCTACTACTTCGGGAGGAATATCTTTTGTTACCACTGAGCCAGCTCCAATTGTACTATCATCGCCAATTGTTACTCCTGGCAGGATTATAGCACCTGAACCAATCCAAACTCGATTCCCAATCGAAATCACATAAGCTAATTCAAGACCTGAGGTTCTTAATTCAGCATCAAGCGGATGAGTAGCTGTAATTATTTGAACATTTGATCCTAGCTGGACTTTCTCCCCAATGTGTACTTGATTAGGATCTAAAATTGTACAATTAAAGTTCATATAAACGCAATCTTCTAGATATATGTTATATCCATAATCACAATAGAATGGTGGCTCAATCCAACAATTATTTTGCATTTTACCTAGGAATTTGGTGAGGATTTTCGTCCGTATTTCATAAAGTTCAGCTACAGAATATTCTTCTTCTGAAGTACCATTAAATTGTCTTAATACTTGTCGTGCTTTATATCTATCTCTTATTAAGGAGCTCTCTCCAGCATTGTATAGTTCGCCATCAAGCATTTTTTGTTTTTCTGTTTTTTCAGAATTGACCAAATTAGTTACCTCTGTCTAAAATGTAATAACCTTTTAATAAGAGTCCATTCTAAATTACTAAAATAGATTTCATATCCAAAAAATCACGTCTAAATACTGATCAAGTTGAGCTGTATTCAATTCAAGTTTAGTATGTTGGTATTCCTAATTATTTGTTCAACAGGATCGTTTGTGAATGCTTCCAGCCGGATTTACTCAAAGGATGCCACTTATCCTCATTTGAAAAATGTTACCCCTGACTTATCCATCCAATACGATAAGTATGACTCCATTAGGATTAATGGTACATTTGATTTTAGAACAACAGCGGAAGCAGAAAATTGGCGAGGAGATGGAAGCAGTCAAAATCCTTATATGATTGATGGACTTAGAATTATAAACTCTGGGAGTTTAATATCAATTTTCAACACTGATTTACATTTTCAAATAAGTCATTGTTTCTTAAGTGGAATACATCCATCTTCGCTTGGATGTGGAATACACTTTTCTAATGTCTCAAATGGCTATGTCTCAGATAATACCATAGAAAACATTGATGGAATCGGAATTTTTATTGAAAAGTCGTTTAACAATGTCATTACGGAGAATTCTATTCAGAGAAATAATAAAGAGGGAATTTACATTGGTGAATCAAACTATATTGATATTTTTGGAAATACAATTGTTGAAAACGGATTAGTGGGAATCGAAACTTATAGATCAAATTGTGTTAACATAACCCTTAACCAAGTACGCAGCAACAATTTTTTCGGGATCAGATTACGATACTCTAATAATAATCTACTCTTTAGGATTTCTATTTTTAATAACTCTGATTATGGGGTCTGTGTTGAAAACTCAAATCATAACAATGTAACATGGAATGTTTTCGTTAAAAATAAACTAAAAGGTAGCTCTCAAGCATATGACGATGGGAATGGTAATTCATTTACTGAAAATTTTTGGAATGAATGGATTCGTCCAGATGATAATAAAGATGGAATTGTTGATTCTCCATATGAAATTGATGGTCTTTCTAGCAATCAGGACGTACTACCCCAATTTTCTATATTGAGAACTTTGTATATGATAAAGTCTATTAAGTCGATTAATGGTAATTTCAAGAATAAGCCAAATACAAATACGGACTTCGGTGTGTTTTTCTTGGTGATAGTCCTGATTTTGCTTAGAATAGCTGTCGTAAAACAGAAAAAGTAGAGATGAAGGTTAAAACGCACCTTTGATTAATTAGGACAACCATGAGATTTCATTTGCTTCTTTTAATATCGATAAGAGCGTTCTCCTAAAATCTCATCTATTTGATTCATTTGTTCTTTTTTAAGTGGACCGAATTCCATTGCCCCAATATTGTCTTCAATCTGTTTTGTTGTCTTAAAACCTGGTATCGGTATTGTTTTTTCACTTCTTCCCCAGATCCATGATAACGCACCTTGAGGTAGAGTTCTACCATCAGTTGTAAGAAGATTTTTCACAAGATCAAGTTTATCAAGCCACTTTGGAGTTGGATAACCATCTTTGAAGTATTTCATCCATTCTGGTTCATTACCACGTATATCATCTTTAGGTAACCTCGTTTCTCTATTATATTTGCCAGTTAACAATCCCATGGCAAGGGCAGTACGATTAATACTAGCTAAATTGTGTTCTTCACAAATGGCTATAATTTCAGCTCCATCAACTAGAACATTTAGCTCCTGTTGAATAGCTGAACAATTCTCATGTTTTGCATACAATTTAGCATTTTTTGTCACATCAGTACTCCATCCGTATGTTCGAATTAAACCCTCTGCCGTAAGAGCCTCAAGAACTTCTACAACCTTAACTGCATCCTCTAGCTCAATTGTCCACAAATAAAGTTGATAAAGATCAATATAATCTGTATTTAACCTTTTTAATGAAGCTTGACAAGCTTGGCGGATATATTCTGGGGAAATATTGGTTCCAGTTATTTGTTTGCTATTCTCATCAAATGTGTTACCAAATTTGGTAGCAATTACCATATTATTTCTTTCATATCCTTTTAAAGCTCGACCCAGTACAGTTTCGCTATGACCTGCTCCATAAATATCAGCAGTATCAAAAAAATTTACTCCTAAATCAATTGCTTTTTGGATTGCTTTGATTGATTCATTATCGTCAATATTTCCCCATCCGTGGGGTTTATCTCCAGTCCAAAACGGACCACCGATTGCCCAACATCCAAGACCTAAAGCACTAACTTCAATTCCAGATCTACCAATTTTTCTTTTCATAACAGAAGTCATTATTGTTCACATCATTAAATTGATATCAGTCTTTCTCAAATATCCTGATTAATATTGGTTTCGATAGAGACGCATTTTTTCTCCATTTTATTACTAAAGATAGTAAATATTCTGAAAAAAAGGTTGCTGGCAAAAAAATGTTTAAAGAATTAAGGAATTGAGGGTAAAAAGCAATTTCGGATGAAACAGTAAATCCTTGCATATCAATTTGATTACTACTAGCTTTTCTCGTTTTGTTTCATACATGATCCTGTTCGAAGATATCTAACCATAAACGAGATTGAGTCGTAATCGACTAGATTGATCGGAATTATCTCTTATGAAAGTCAAAATAATTGGCAAATCACAATCCAATCTTCCATGGGAAGATAAACCTCGTGATATTCTAGATGTGGTTTGGAGATCTAAACTTAATCCTATCGTAAAGAGAGATGCTCTTCCAACTTCCAATAGTATATTTAATAGTGCCGTGGTATCATTCAAGAACCATTTTTTCGGAGTCTTTAGAGTTGATGATAAGTACAGAAGAATGAGATTACACAAAGGATCAAGTTTGGATGGTTGTCATTGGAAAATAGATGAAAATCCAATTAGTTTTATCTGTGAAGAACCAGAGTTAGCAAATTTTGTATATGGATATGACCCACGTGTGTGCTGGATCGAAGACAGGTTTTACATGACATGGTGTAATTGGTATCATGGTCCCACTATCGGAGTTGCATACACTTATGATTTCGAAGAGTTTTTTCAATTTGAAAATGCCTTTTTACCGTATAATCGAAATGGTGTTCTTTTTCCTAAGAAAATAGGTGGTAATTTCGCTATGTTGAGTAGGCCAAGTGATCAAGGCCACACACGATTTGGGGATATATTCTATAGTGAAAGCCCTGATTTGATTTTTTGGGGAAAACATAGGCACGTAATGGCACCAACGTCTGGTTGGCAATCTACAAAAATAGGAGCTGGACCAACACCAATAGAAACAAATATTGGCTGGCTCCTGATTTATCACGGTGTCATAACGTCATGTAATGGGTTTCTTTATAGCATGGGAGCAGCAGTTCTGGATTTAGAAAAGCCTTGGAAAGTTAAATACAGAACTGGACCATATATTCTTTCTCCTCAGAAAATCTATGAGTGTGTTGGTGATGTTCCAAACGTTGTTTTTCCCTGCTCGACTTTGACTGATGTTACTACTGGAAGAATAGCCATTTATTATGGTGGAGCAGACACTACTATTTGTTTAGCTTTTACCTATGTAGAGGAATTGGTTGATTTCATTAAAATGAACTCAATATAAGGAGTAGATTATTGTTTTACAATAGTCCTCCTAACTACTAAATCACACCATCTTATTTAGGCCTTAGCACAGCATGAGTAATCCCCGTAAGTAAGAAAATAGAACAATTAAAATTCATCTAGGGGATGTATTATGAATTAGTCGAATTCTACTAATTGAATTGGTAGCAAACCGCTTGATTCGCTGAATTTTCTTTGAACTCTGTAATTGATTATTGTGTTTTGACTTTATCTCTGGATTGAGGCTTGAAATCGTAGAAATATTGTTATTACGTTTCATTAAGGTTTGTTTTTTCATTTTTCTTTGGTTTTCACGCACGGTCAGCAAATAAATTAGCGTTTCCATTATTTAATCACCGCTTAAATTGGTTATTCAATTTTTTGAAATTATTATTCAATATTATTAGGTAGTTATCATTCAATAAAATTAGTATTTAAATATTATGTTATTGGTATTCAGAATAAGTTATTCAAAAATTTTTTAAATAATGAAATTATTTCATTCTACAGTGAAAATGTGAATGAGCGAGAAAAATCAGGATACAGAGCTTCAAAAAATAGTTTTATCTTCATATCAGAAAATTAGTGGACTTTTAAAAGCTGTAGCTCACGATATAAGAGTTCAAATATTGGCCTTATTGCTGAACAAGTCTGAATCTTTTTCATTCTTAATTGAAAACATTAAAACAAGTGGAAATAAAAATCCCAGTAAAACTGCTCTTGCTCATCATCTTAATCATCTTATTGAAGAGGAATTGATAGCGAAAGAATCTCGAGGAATGTATGAACTTACAGATAAGAGTCGTACATTTTTAAAAGCTGTAGTAGCTGTTTCCCAAGGACAGAGAACCAGTACAATAGAAACTCCAAACCTTTCTGATTATATAAAAGGAGAATGTACCTCTACAAGAAATCATATCAGTGGTAATCCTCTATATCAGAGTGGATGGAATTCTTATGTAGCAGCTGTGTCTGGTGTTTTAGAGTCATTAGGAGTTTCTGATGATCATTATTATTTAAGCGGAAGGACAGGTTACTGTTTTATTTTTCGAATCTCAAAGGGTATGTTTGGATATATTGGTGAAGGGATTTTAAATGACAAAACGTGGCAGGAGATATATAAGGGGACAAACAGTTTTGGATGGACAGTCAATGAGTGGTCTTTACAAACAGTAATAAACGAAACTAATCCAGTGGACATAGATTCTGAACCTGCCAAAGAGATGTTTGAACGAATTAAATTTATTATCGATAAATACGATTCTCCTGTAGTAGTGTGGGGAATTCCAATGCCTAATTTCGGAATTGTAAAGGGATATGATGAGAATAATTACTTAGTTAGTTCTTATCTTCGAAAGGAGGGAAAAAAGGAAGTTCCAATCCCCTATGATAGTATTTCAGCTAAGATTTCATGGATTGGAGGCGTTTATCGTTTCCTTTATTTCACTAGGAATGATCAAGAAATTTTGATCGATGAAGTAGAGAGAGAAGCTATACTACGTGCTATAAACATGACACGAGGAATAGATTTACTTCCTGATACTAGAATTCACGGTTTTTCACATGTTTTTGGACTTGAAGCTTATGATGAATGGGCGAATATTCTATTAAATAGCGATACAATATCGAAAGTATCTAATGGTTTCTATGGGAGATATTATCATGACGCAAAATCAGTTGCTATGGAATATCTTGAACGAATAGGGAGAAAATATAGTGAACTTAAATTGGCTCAAGGTGAACCGTTGCTTAAAGCCAGTACACAATATCGATTAATTAAGAACTTATTTGAGGAATATCTTATACAATTTCCTTATTATAGGGAATTGATAAAGAAGAAAAAAGGAGATCATAAAAGCGAGTTAAAGTACTTCGAGAAATCAGAGAAGCTGAAAAAGGAAGAACGTGAAAAAGGGTCTGAAATTATGTTAAAAGCTAAAAATCTTGAAGAAACTGCTCTCATATTATTAAAAAAAGCTTATAAAGACTGGGAATTAAGAAATTAAATAAGAAAGCAGCTAAGAGTCCGTAAGATTTTTAGAGATACATCGAATACGATAACATTGCCAATATGTTAAGGAATAATATTCCAGGTTAATGCAGGATTTTATACTACTGTTAGAATATTTTTTATTTCGTTTTTTTT
>JAEOTY010000211.1 GCA_016839625.1 Candidatus Hodarchaeota archaeon | reverse complement strand
TTCTTAGTGCTGATTTTGAGGGTGATTTCACCCGTCTATTCGAATATGCTGATAGAGCGGATATCTGCATCTGTTGTGGAGATATTTTTAATTATCATCATCCCCCAGCTTCAGATTTTGAGTTTCCTTTACCATTTTATAGCGTGAAAGGCAATAAGGAGCAATGGGGAGGCGAAAAATTTGAAAAACTGCTAGAAAGTGTTCAAAACTTTTTTTGGCTAAACGACCATCGTGACAAGCTTGAAAAGATAACAAATTTAAGTTTTTATGGCATCGATTATTTATCAGAGCCTACTACCATTCCGAAGAGTATTGATGTTGTAGTTTCTCATCAACCAGCATACGGCTTAGCAGATCAATGCAGTGATCCTTTCAAGACCAAAATGGTTCCTCATTGCGGTAATAAAACAATAAGGAGATTAATTGATCGTAGTCAGCCTAAATTCTTCGTAGCTGGCCATGTACATCATTTCCAAAAGCAAAGGACTGATAAAACACTCGCTATAACATTACCTGCGGCATTAACTAATCCTATTGTGATGCTCGTGGAAGGAAAGTTAACAATAGTATGATTTTTTAAAGCTGATTTCACAAAACAAAATGTTATTATTCCTGAATGTCTCTAGGTTTGAACAGACGTTTTCTAAGATATTGATGATTATGGATTCAATCAAACCGAAGATAGAGAACAAAATAATTACTCCCTTGCAGTCCAGTAAATATGTAAAACATCTTAATAAAGTGTTAATGTCCATTGATCTTTCTAAATTATATAAAAAAAGCTGGTATCTTTGGTTTGGCCAGAATCTTTGTATATTCCTCTGTGCGTTCTGGTATATTGGAACTTATTTTTCTTTGATCTTATTTTACATGACCTCTGATTATTTTCTTGAGGTAGTATTTTCCCTTCTATTGAGGGGAACCTTGTATATTGCATTGTTCTTGGATTTGGTAGCTATTGGGATTATTAGTCTCGTTGCCATACTTGCAGGATATCATGCTTTCAAAAGATCTCATAGCCTAATCATTCCATCTTTAATATCTATAAGTGGGTTAATGTGGATAATAACAAGTTTTCTTTGGAGGATTCCATTTTATCTTGAAGGGCCTATTCGCTTTGAAGCTGTTCCCTTAAGTCTATTAACAAATTATATTCATGAAAGCGATAAGAATATTCTATTTTTCGTTCTATTTATCGCAGGATCATTCTTCCTATTCAGCTTTTTAGCACTTCAGGACATTTATTTTACATTACCAGGGCGGATTCCCTATAAAAGAGCTGTTTATGGCTTAGTAGTATTGATTGGTAATTTTGTTATTGTATGGTATGCATTTTTTCGTGAAGTGCTGTTGCTAGATCATATAAACCTTACATTCTTTTATTGGATTCTTATGGTAGTATGGAAACTAATCGTGACTTCTTTAGTGGGAATGGCTATTGCAGAACAGGTATTTTCTCATAAAGAATATCTAATTTGTGATAAATAGATAAATAGGTTGTTCTAAATTGTTTTTTAGAATTGTTCGATTGTTTTTGGGGGTGTTTCAGTCAGGAACAGTGCATTTACTCTTTCAAGATACTTCTGATCAGAAATGTCAGCTAATCCATAATTATAGAGCTTTTTGAAGGGGATAACTCCCATAATCATTGAAGAAAAGTTAGCTACATTCATTTTAATTTCAACATCATAAGATTCTGTAGTGTTTACGACCTTAGCTTCTCCATTAGAAAAGTTGACAATTAAACTACCATCGTTCTCAGGTAGGAAACTATCAGTGATTGAAAGTTTAAGATTCAAAGTTTGGCCCCCAAAATTATGCTCTTTTAGAACGTTAAATAATCCTTGAGTATTTATTACTCTATACATAATCCCAACTCCTTGAAGATTACTTTCTTGTGAAGTTAGGAAGAATCCATTTCCTTCACTCCGAGGATCAGTTAAAAGATACTGAAAATGATCATCTTGGGTAGCTAAGACAATTCTATGAATTTGGTCATCTTGTATGTGTACAAAAGTCAACAATTCAGAGAGAGCTTCAGGAGTTTCATAGATGAGTTCATCAATAATAATATTGTTTTTGATGAAATTATCTAATTTTTTGAATTTAAATGCCATATATCCTTGAATTTTTCCATCTTTTTTATAGCCAACTACTTTATAAGAGTTTAATAAGCGTTGATTATTTCTTTCATTTCTATAAAACATTCCATGAGTTTGTGAAGTATATCTGTTAAAACAATCTAAAAGTAAGTTAATGTCGGAAGAGTCAAGATAGGTAACATTCTGTTTCGAAGTTTTTGGAGCATTTTTTGGTTCGAAACTGTACTGATTCATTTTTTTTCCCAATCCATAACCCATTTGAGCATAAAAGTCATGTCTGAAAGGATAAAGAGCAGTTAAACAGATTCCTTTTTTAATAAAATATTCGTGCGAGAAAACCATTAACTTTTTCGCTACATGTTCCTTCTTGTGTATTAAATCAACACAAACACTAGCAATTCCACCTACTTGAGTAGTAATAGAAATGAAGGTCATAATATAATCTATAAGAATCATTCCACCAAGCAATTTACCTTCACGGAAGTAACCATACCAATTCATTGTATCAACATCGTTATTTGTCTGTGCCCACCGTTCTTTCAACTTATCTTTCCTTTCTTCTGTAAAATCATCGGGCATCAACCCAGGGTAAGCACTTAACCAAATTTCTACGAATTCACCTAATTCTTCATCAGTAAGTCTTCTGATTTCATCGTTCAATATTTCAACCTTCCTTTGGAGAAACTCTCCAATAGTAAATTCTTTAAATTCTTTTGTTACTTGAAATATTATTGTTTTTTGAATGATTTAATAATTATGAGCTGTGAAATTTGTGAATACGTGCACCTCAATTAGCTGTTCTTCTTCTTTAATTTGATAACATTTATTTTTATAAAATACGATATACGAATCAGTGAGGATAAATGTTGCCCGAATCAAAAATCAAAGATATCATTATAGCTAAGATCACTCAAGACGAAGACCTTGGTGATCAGGTTGGTGGCAGCGGACATCTAGGGTATATCAGTTATATAATTGACAGTATTCATAAACCTGAAAGAGTACAAATTGATGATGATGATGATGGGTGGAAGATAACGTACACCTATACCCTTGTTGTTGAGACAGAGTTCACGTATTATCCTGATAACCCTCCTCGTGAATACAAGTATAAAAAAACAATTATTATAGATGATAATGGGAAAATTATTAGCGAATCGCCAAAAGAGATAACAAACAGTCCTTTTTCTCCTCCAGTTCTGTAATTCGCTCTTATCAATCACACCTTTGTACAATTACAGGATTACTCTTAACTTGCTTCATAAATAAACATATATATACTATGTAATTACATCAAAATCCTTATGCACAAATGAGTTGTATTAAATTGTATAATACGGATAACCCACTTATAGAATCAATCATTCGCTTTAAAAACTGGAAACAAAGTTATTTTCTCCTAACACTGCTGATAGGATCATGTTGGTGTATTATTTGGTTATTTACAACATTTTTGTTACCTCAAACTACTGAGACCGCTTTATTTTCAGATCCAGGCACTATTATTATAATCATGCTGCCTATATGCATAGGTCTGGTCTTGATTCTAATGCGCTTGTTATTTAAAACAAGTTTCTATTTCAATATATCAACAGGAATAATAATTATTGTTTCATTAGCATCAATCCTCACAAGTATGATCTGTCTTTTAGAAAATACTGTGCAAATGACGTTACTTATAATTGGTTCTGGTTTGGTCAGTATTAGTTACTTAATATTACATATCATGCAATCTGTGAAGCAACCATTAGATGAGGTTATAGAGGTTACGTTAAAACTTTCAAAAGGGGATCTTAGGGTCGAAATACCCTCAATCCAGCGTTTTGGGAAAGAATATGCTGATATGAAAGAAGCATATGAACAATTGATCAAGTATCTTGTTAACATCGTTACAACTATTAAGAAAAGTACGGAGGACTTAGCTAACAATTCTGAAGAATTAGCTGCAACATCAGAGGAAGTGAATGCTTTAAGTGAAGAGATCGCAGCCACTATTCAACAGATTAGTCGTGGGGCTTCAAATCAATCTGAATTGTCAGCGAAAAGCATCGATAACATCAATCAAATGTCTGATGTAGTAGATCAATCATTAAATGATGTTGAAAACTCCCTTCGAGTTATTGAAGACATTGCTAGTCAAACGAATATCTTAGCGTTAAATGCAGCCATTGAAGCTGCACGTGCAGGAGAATATGGCCGGGGGTTTGCTGTTGTTGCTGATAATGTACGGCGGTTAGCAGAGGAAACCAAAACTAATGCGGGAGATATCTCCAATTTAACTGATCAAATGGTAACTAACATAAGCGGAACCGTCACCACTCTGCATGAAACATTACAGGAATTCTCAACCCAATCTGAAGAATTTAGTGCATCTAGTGAAGAAGTTGCTGCTGCAACAGAGGAACAGACTGCCTCGATGAATCAGATGACCTCTTCTGCCCAGAACTTATCAACACTTGCCGCAAACCTTTCTGACCAAGTAACAATGTTTCAACTGCAATGAAATTCTAATACTCTTTATAATGTTAGTTGGTCTTTAGTTTCCATATCTATATTATAAATGAAAGTTACATAATTATACTTTTTTCATACTTGAAAAAAAATGTTGAGATTGGTTAAACCAAACAGCTCTTGGAGGATTTTCTGTATGGCTATTAACTCATGGAGTCTACACTCTAAGGAATAATTGATTGAGTTAGAAAGGATTTACAGATGAATTTTATTTTTCCTAAATTGTCCTTTCGCTTTTTATACTCTA
>JAEOTY010000210.1 GCA_016839625.1 Candidatus Hodarchaeota archaeon | reverse complement strand
TTCTCTGAAGGAATAAATCCATCAAGAAAGACATTTATACCTTCTTTTTCAGTATACGGTTGAGAAACAATACCATAGGACGCGGGAGTACCATAAAAAGTAGTAACATAATCTGAAAGATAGTCTAAGACAGCTAGGTCATGTTCAACGACAATTACTGTTTTCTGATGACCTATTAAGCTCCGAATTGCTCTCCCAACTCGGAGACGTTCGTTAATATCAAGAAATGATGAGGGTTCGTCGAATAGATAGATATCAGCTTCTCGTTCCATTGCCACAGCAATAGCTAGTTTTTGGAGTTCTCCCCCTGATAGGACTTGGATGTCACGGGTCCAAATTTTTTCAAGAGAAAGTTCTTGTTGAAGCTCATCGTGAATAGTCCTTTCATCAAACCGAACCAAAGTCTCTTTAACTGTTCCTTTAATATGTTTCGAGATACTTTCGATATATTGGGGCTTACGTACACACTTGATATCGCTATCAATCATTTTTTGGAAATAATTTTGGAGATCTGTCCCTTTATAATAATCATGAACACGGTCCCAACTTGGTTTCTCGTCATGATCTCCAAAATTTGGGATAATATCGCCAGCTAAGATCATTAATGCAGTCGATTTTCCAATACCATTTTGACCGACTAATCCATTAACCTTGTTCGACTTTATAACAGGTAATCGAAACAGATGAAAGCTATTTCGTCCAAAACTATGGGTTAAATCCTGATCTAGTCGTTCTGGAGTATTGATAATCGTAAGAGCATGAAAACGGCATGTACGAACACAAACTCCACACCCAGTGCAGAAATTCTCGTGGATAATCGGTTGGGATATAGGTGTTTCAAATTCAAACATTTCAGTTCCAGAGCGAACAACAGGACAAGAACTACGACATTCTTTGACACATCGCTTTGGTTTGCATTTATCGGTATCCAAGACAACAATCCGCATTTTCTAAGATTACTCCATTCAAATCTGATTCAATTAACCTTTCTTTATTTTCTTTTAAAGAATTTTCAGAGACCTGTTTCGAAATTCTCTTTTCCAACTCAGGTTCTTAACTTGTAGAACTAGTGCAACCTACCAGTTGAAAGTATTTCAATTATAGTCAAGGCAAAAATCACTGTACAGAGGAATTTATGAATTTACTCTAAGGTTGAATCTTTTTCGAGTGATAAAAAACGCATGCGATTATTTGAGGGATTCTATAAAGAATCGCTATTGTTTCTACTGAATTAACATTAGAAAATTTGTCTTTAAGGCCGAAATATAGGAGTTTTCTTCTTATAGATCCTTTTACGTAAATCAAAATCTCTAACAATGACTGTTTTTACATCCATTTCATTACAGTTAAAGCATTTGTTTAGTTTTTCTTCATTTCTTTCTCTACATTCCTCACAAATCGAAAAAAGTATTCTCCACTTGGTATTTCCCACATGGATTCGTCTCATTCCCTTTTTAGACCCTTCCAATCTCAAGCTATTTACATATGGACTAGATTCTAATTGCTCAAGTGACAATCGTGTTATTTCTTTCACCTTACTCCCTTTTTGAAAGGCTTTCTTCATTGATTTTTGAACATATTTAGACAATCTTACATCAAAAATCATTTGGATACGTTCCTCTCCCCTAAAGCTGAAGAAATTATTAGTCAGAGAAAAGTGGGCTTTTTCGCCAAGATATTGATGGTTCGTTTCTCACTGACTCTTCTGCTAAAATATGTTTTTTCCATAATTGAGGATCTAATACAACTTCAAGACTTTCTGCTTCTGCTTCAGAAATTTTAAAAGACACAATATCCCTTGGACGAGTCTCACGACTTAATAAATATTTTTTTTCGGGAGTTTCTTCTATAGTCATTGTAGGATAAAGAGGATTTGGACGAGAATAGACATCAGAGAGCATTTCTTCAAATTTCGGTTTCATTATAATCTCTGCAACTTCTTCAATGACATCTAAAATATCCTTATTACGCTCCAAAATGGGCATAACTTGTTGAAGGAATTTCTCACCATCAGGAAGAAGAAAATGTGCTCTATTAGGCCATATACACCTTATGAATTCTCGTTTCTTCAATCTTCTTATATCACCCTTGATCTCACTACTGTATGGTTCATGATTGAATTTTATGAAAGCATAATCCAATCCACCAACCTTTTTCTTCCATGATTCAAGTTCTGCAAGAAAAATGATTTTTTGAATGCGAGTGATCACAAGGGGCTTTTTCTGTGAGGCTATCTTTAATACATATAATAGAAGTAGTTGATCACTCACCCACTCCATCAAATCTTTACTAGGCATGCTCTCCTATCCACAACTTCGGCTTGTGCGGTTATAATCTATATTTATTATAAATTTTTCCTTTATAAAGATATAGATATTTTTAGATGAATTAATTGGTTTCTAAATTCCTTATAGAATGTATCATGCCTGCAATCAACGGTTTGATTGCCGTTAGTGGAACTATAATAATGTTAAAAGATTGTGTTTTTACTCGCTTCTATCTTTTTGGACAATGTCTCCTACATGATAAATTTTATGGGTGTTTAAAAATAGAAGATACTGTTCTAACTTAGATAAACCATTAATGAACGAACACTCATCAAAATACACCCAATTGAGGTTCTTTCATCCGAAAAGTGGTGACTTTTGACAAACCAAGTAAGAGTTATTCGAAGCGAGCGTATTTGGTTGAAACCAAGTGATTGCTTGAGTAAACACTGTCACCTGTCCAAAAATCTGTTCAATGAGGCAAATTACATTGCTAGACAAGCGTATATCAGTGAGAAACAGTGGAAAAGATCAAATCAACTACAACAAGAGCTACAAAGTTCACTAAACTACCAAGGATTACCTCAACCAACAGCCCAGAAAATATTACAACTATTAGAAAGAGCATGGAAATCTTTCTTCCAAGCATTAGCAGATTGGAAAACACAACCTGCGAAGTATTTTCAACGACCACGGTTGCCAAAATACAAAAAGAAAGAGGGAGAATTCCTATTACCATTCGGAAAACACCAATTCATGTTTCAAAAAGGACTAATTACTATACCAAAAATTGGATTAAAAGTAAAAACACGATTACACTCCTCAACAAACTTACTTGGAGTTCGAATCATTCCAAAAGGTACGGGTTATATTCTAGAAATACTTCACTTAAAGAACATCCCTACAATCCCAAAAAGTGATCCTAATCACGTAGTTGGAATTGATATTGGATTGACCAACCTCATAACCATGGTAAACAATATTGGTAAAAAACCAATTATTATAAAGGGTGGAGTTGCAAAATCCATCAACCAATACTACAACAAAGAACGGACACGGTTACAAAGTATCTATGATAGACAACAAATTAAACACGGGAAAAACTTATTGAAATTAACAAATAAAAGAAACAAAAAACTAAGTTATTACTTTCACGAGGTTAGTCGCTTTATTATAGACTGGTGTGTAAGACACAAAATAGATACAATCATAATTGGTCACAATAAGTACTGGAAACAACATGCCAAATTAGGAAAGCGAATTAATCAAAATTTTGTATTACTTCCATTTTCTAAACTGATGCACATGATTCAGTATAAAGCAATGGATGAAGGGATAAGAGTAATTCTCACAACAGAATATTACACAAGTAAGTGTAGTTTTCTTGATGGAGAACCAATCACAAACCACTCATCATTTCAGGGAGAACGAATAACACGAGGCCTGTTTCGGTCAAGAAACGGAAGGATTGTTAACAGCGATGTGAATGCGGGCTATAACATCATAAAAAAAGAAGTCCCGAACGCGTTTTCCGCACAGGAGAATGCCAACGGGATAGAGGGTGTGTGGTTACACCCAATTAGATGGAAAGCTAAGGGGCAACCTAATGCTTGTTGAAATCTGACAACGGTAAATGAAAGGGTACTTTCGATCCGATAACCTATATAACCTTATAAAGCAAAGCACGTCGGATGTTCTAAAGAAAATCCTTCTGTAAAGCTAATTGCATTACATTTTCAGACTAATTTTCAAGACAGTAGGCCTTACAGATCTTTCACATGAGCTCCAGGTTCTTGATAAAGTCTAAAATCAAGCCTGATACTACACCTAGGAAGGCCAAAGTACATTCTGAATATATAAGATAGGTGAGTGATCAAGTGTAGAGATATTGCATTATAAATAAGGACGAATCAAGTTGAAGTAATTACAATGGCAAAATCCCATCCAATAACGGACATTCATATAAAAGAAGTAATAAAGGGAACGGATAAAGTCAAAAAGTCGATTAAGAAGAAAACGCCTAAAAAAAAGGCAGACCAACCGTTCTTTACCTCTATACCTGGGATTGGTGCTTCCACTCAAAAACGTTTGAAAGCGGCTGGATTTCGTACAAAAGAATCGCTAATGGTTGCAACCAAGGCCCAGCTGTGCAAAATTCCTGGTATTGGAAATAAGCGAGCAGAACTCTTGTTACAAGAAGTAAGTACTCATTCTAATCTAATCTCGAGACCTGAACAGGATACTGATAAAGGAGAAGAAATTCAATCCAAAAAAATTGTGAAAGACTTAGGAGAAAGAGCCAACACTCCAGAAAAGTTGAGTGACTATGTTTCAATGCCCGCTCCAATATGTGAGGAGGAGAGACCTGGACAGGAACCAGAGTCAGAGGAATATGCCACAGAATCCAACTCTGTTCTTGTTGATGAATACTCTTCGACTATATCTGAGGCTTTCCCTCCCAACCAACGACCATTAAAGGAATTGGAAGTTCTTTGTAGATCACCCGAACGATATTTCGTGCTTACAGGTGGGACTGGACGAGGTAAAACCATGGCAGTATTACTATTCATCATCAATTTTTTGTCGAAGTACGGAGGCCACGCTATTTCGTTTGTACACAGTCGTGTGCTGGGTAAAGTTCAGAAAGACAAATTCGATCAATTAGTTGGAGCGCTAGGAGAGGAATTTTCTCGGTGTCTGCTTTATTACAAAAGAAATGATGGGAAAAACAGGGGAATTCGGAAAAGCGAGTCTTCTCAAACACTGTTTGTGACTACTCCCTTTATGTACGCAGGATCTCTCGCCCATTACTCCCTCCTTCTTGATCCTGACAAGATCGATTCTCTCGAGGGATTTAAGGATTCCGAAGGATGGAAAGGCCTTTTTTCGAGTAATGATTATCGTTGGGTTAAAACATTGATGACACCCTTAATAGTGTTTATTGATGAAATAGATTCCTATCCAGCTTCTACCCTTCTCTGTCTTGCCAGCATAGTTCGGTTGTTGCTTAAACATAATCCTGATACTTATGTAATACTCTCCTCTGGAACCCTTGGAAATCCAGATTGGTTGGCACAGTTATTTTTTGGCCCTACCAAAAAATATGTAACCGTACCAGGAACAGGTAGACATGGACTTACCTCAATTAGCGTGTATTATGAAGAAAAGCCCATGGAGCTCTTACAAAAAGCTATACAAGGACTTAAAAGACAAATCACAGAAGAATTTGTCAACATCCCCCCTAATACTATCCCATCTAATTATGCTTCAGAAAAAGACCTATTTTATATTAATGATAAATTTGAAATAGCTGTCCGTGAAAACATTGGGGATTTTGATCAATTTTTCACCACACTCCATGGAGATATGAATCCTGATCTCCTGATAGAAAAGATACGGGAATTTGAGAGTCGTATCACAAAATTCTCATTGGTAACTACTGATATTGCTCAATCAGGCCTTGACCCGTCTAATGTCAATTGGATGCTCTGGTATGGTTCACCAGAGAGTGATCGAGTATTTCTGCAAAGGTACGGGCGAGTCGCACGCAATCCAGAACACCAGGGCCACATCGATATTATCTTGCGAGCATCAGTCCCTCATGAACGATGGCTAGCAGATCCAGCAAATAGAACTCAATTAAAAGAGTATATCACCCAACAAATCCCCCCTCCATGCCAGATTCCGCTCTATACTCAGAGGACGCTCCAATATACAATAATATTAGGTCTTATATTCGGTGAATGGGATATCATGGGATTTTTAAGGGACTGGACAGGCAATCGAGACGATAAAGTTTTTCAAAAGGATCTCCAGCTCGCTTATCAAGTTTTACTAGCTTCTAATGCGATAACTCTCGGGGAAGGAGGTAAAATACGGCCTACAAAAAAAACACGGGACTGGCTCTTTGATTTTCCCCGTAAATACTTTGCATCTGATATCTATACTGTCTACCAAGTGAGGGATTAATAATGAAGGAACTAGGCAAAATTAGTTTTTCGCGTTTGCAGCGTAATGGATTACCTTCCCAAATCATCCCCTATCTGAATGGAAACTTCAAGGTCAAAAGTATCAATACCAAGAACAGAGAAGTCTACGTGAAAAAGAGTAGACAACCTCTCGCCTATTTCAAAAATAAAGTTGATTCCTTCCATGATATCACAGAGATTATTGCTCGACACCCCATCAACAAGATAGCACTTGTTCAAATACAACAGGAAAATTACATTGATAAAGTGGATCGTCGAACAGAGTTGGATTCGCCTTCTGATCAATATAACTTGATACGACATCGTACAGCCCTTTTTATTCAAAAATCACTCACGACAGAGACATCTCAACACCTGGAAAGTATTTATCAATCGCTTAATCTGGATCCCTCTTGGTTAACTCAAATTAAGATCATTAATGAGCAATTAGGAGCAGGAACAGCACTTATGGATACGACAGGTCTTGGATTAGTACAGATGATCTATAACCGATGGAATTTTAATGCCAGTTCAGAGAAGGCCCAACCCAATGGGTCTGATAACGTCCGATCTCCCGTGAATAAAGGACACATCTCATCTTCTCGTTTAAAAAGCAACTTGAAGTTCTATGAACACAGCTGGATGGTCATTCCAGATATACATTTCGATGGAAAGCCAGTTTTTGTGCATGGACAAGAAATGGATATCCGTGATTATTGCCGTATGATGGTCGCTCCTCTGACCCACGCCTCATGCATTGTCCTTCTAGGGGATATCCTCGATAAACCAACAACCAAGGCAATGGCACAATTGCACATTCTGTATGAGACCTTAGATCAATCAAATTTGATCGAGAAAACCTATCTTATTAGGGGAAACCATGATCCCCATCCACGGTACTTTCTGTGGCGAAAAAAATTGCTGGTGTATCCACATCTGAGGATCTCACTGACGCCCTATCAAGATCTAATATTCTGTCATGGTGACAATATGGGCGTAGAACCATTCATGGAACAACCCGAAATCACTGATACCGATATTGAAATCTGGCGAGAGAATCTCTCGTATCGAGTGAATGGTAAACGAATTCGCAAAACAGATATCCTCATTCTTGGGCATGCCCATAATATTTATGGCTATTGTAATAAGAAAACTCACACACTTTTAGTCCCCTCGTTCAAAAAATATTGGCAGGTTCCTCGCCACAAGAATACGGGTTGGTTGGGCCTTTTTTATTATGCGAGCTTGGATGACCCTTGGGACTGGAACATTGCAATTGAAGCTCCCTAAACCCCTCTCTATTCTGGGCGATTTTTTATCCTTCGGGGGTGGAAAATCAAAGGTTGATAGGTTTTAGTTAGATATCTCACTCGTTCTGCCTCAGTCTCTAGATTCAAACATTGCTTCAGGCATTTACATAAATGTTGAACGTGTTGGTTATGGGCTTTCTCGAAAGAAACCCATTTTCCTCCATAAAAGATTTCAGTAGTAAGAATTCGTTCCTGTACCAAATTCTTTCTTAACCTGATTTGGGTACGCCATGAGGGAATATAATAGACAAGATAATCGTCATCATACTGGACACGGAAATGTGAACGAAGAAATTCACCTTTCATAATAGCTTCAACTAACACCAAACGCGAAATAATTCGCCCGACTTCCTCTAAATCGAGATGGCCAGCTCGTCCACTTTTGTCTTTAGAAGTATGGGTAAAGAGGGGAAATGTCTTAAAACCCAACCCGTGTTTAGCATTCTGTTTCCGTAACACATAGCGAAGATGTCGATTGACAGTGTTTAAAGCGGAATCAAATGGTGTATAACCACCCAAAAATTCACTTCCTCGCTTGTCTTTTTTCTTAATACGGCGAGCTTTCGTTCTACCGTAGGAACGTGAGATGAGGGAATGGTTAGGCCCTCCACTCAATAAGACGAGGTGTCTTATGCCTTCAGCGAACGGTCGTGCGACCCAGGCTTCTAGTAGACCCGCCTGTTTGTAGGTTAAGAGGTTGGTTAATCGTTCATCAAAAAATTGGAACCTTTTTTGAAAGAGCTTCTTAAGTCGTGCTCGAAGATTATTACGAAGTTGAGTTTGGTTCTGTTGATCGGCTATATCGGTTAAAGAGATCGTTGCATAACTTAAGGAGAGGAATAAACACTTTAGATGCATTTTACGGAGGGTTTCACGGACACCTGGTAATTCGATCGCTGTTTTTAATGAGGCCTCGGGTCGAGATTGAATCCCTTTGGTAGATGTAAATAATACTTTAACACCCCATTGTTCAAGAAACTTTGTTAGTCGGGGCTTACCGACGTTGTATACCCCCTTTAGTTGAATTAGTGGATATTTATAAATAATTTTTTTGAATTGATGTCTTACACAAAGAACGGGAGTTCGTGAATACGGGTTGATTATCCAGGCGCTCGTATCACGGGAGAGTGTGACATCTGTGGATCGTAGATTGAATTTAATGTGAGGAAAATCTCTTAGGATGTCTTCTAACACCAAATCCCACTTGCAACTATCAATCAAAGTAACTTCTGTCAATTGATGAAATTTTTCCCCTCTACCTACTTGAAGATAGGGTTTTTCGTAACTTAGTGTAGCCTGCTCCTCAATATAAAGGTAGCCTGGAAGATCTGTGAGAATTCCTACTTCAAAATCACTCTGAGGATCAAAACTTTGCGACTGTGCGAGAAAGGATGATACGTAGATTCCAACAGGATCCTCTGCATGGGGTTTGTATAATGGATTAATTAGTGCGAGGTCATGTCCTATCGAATGACGCTGAGTAAGGTGTACTTCAAACCTCCCTTGTTGGGCAAGGGGATATGATTGGAATCGATATTCTGTCTCACAAGTATGACAAACCACAGGATGACGAGAAGATGGGAGTTTAGATAGGTGTTGAAGACAATGAACACACAGCAAATCTCCTTTCGGATAGCTTGGTAACGTGAGAAGGACGGGTTCCTCGGATCGCCAAAAAGGACAAGCGACCTTCTCCTTAAAGAGAAGTTTAGTACGCGTTTTTATCAGGGATTCTAGATGAGGATGAACTTTTGATATTCGAAAAGTTCGAAGTAAGTCCAGTCTATGAAAAAACAGACAATCAACTCCCCTATGTTGTTCAAAGTAAATGCAAGTTCCACAGGTCTGTTTCAAATACCAAAGGTGAAATGGAACTAAAGAAGAATAAAGTAAGACCAATTGAGGTTTATTCGGTTCTACCCTTAAGTGAACTAATTGAAAAGCTTTCTGAATCTTTGTGATAATGTCAATAACTGGTTCGTCTCGACTCTCTAATAGTCCCAGTGAATGAAGGAGTTTTTTTTCCCTCTTTCTGGAAGGATCTTTGGTCATGATCCAATACACTGCCCGAGAATAATTTGCTTCCTGGATTGCCAAAGAGGATTGAGATAGTATTTTTGCATGTTTACGGACATCAAAATAAGGTTGCATCCAAGACACAGGACGAATCGTTACGGGATCGATAGATTTGAGACATCGTCCAACCTCTTGCGAAACTTCAACCATCCAGATGTAAATGTCCTCTATTACTCGTTTTAGGACTTTTCCCCTGTTTACTTGGCGTGGTTTTGAAAGAATTTTTTTTCTTTGTTTGGTGGCATCCAACGATTTGTACCGAGCAAGAACATGAGACCCTTTTTCAGCCAAGCGCTTTCGATATTGTTGTTTGCGATATTCATCCAAAATGTGTTGAACCTTTTTGGCGAGATCAGCAGGAAAATTTATTGACCATTCAAAAGCAAAACTAAGAATGAGTAAAAAATCATCTAAGTCTGGCCCCTCAAGAGATCGAGATTTAAGGACTTCAAAGTACCATTCTGCTGAGAGAAGATAAATCACTGCAAATTGTTGACTCGAAACTTTTCGACTCGGTGAACGCCTAAGGATAGAAGCTCCGTGTTGCTCAAACAATGCAAAAAAGGATTTCAAGTCTAGTTGATATGTTAGAAAAAATTGTCCTAAAACAGAAGTTTGGTAATATTTGCGCTTCAATAAGCCGATCAATCTCAGATTCAAGATATGATGATGCAACCAAGAGGTAGAGAGGGTGATACCATGTTGTTGGAAAAATACTGCTTGAATAGTGGATAAAAAATCCTTTCTCGTAGATACACGGATCCCTAACTGAAGAATAAGCAGAGAAACAATTTCAATATAATCCTGTGGGGGATTTCGAGAGACTTTGGGCACGATACTCCTCTTCAGGAAGATGATTAATGGTTTAGGTATGTAGAATTGGAAAAAACTCAACGAAAGAGAGGTGATTCACTCAACTTAGATGAGGATGGAGGAGGAAAAAAAACCACGTAGTATCCATATTTTCAAAAATTGAGTATTTTCCAAAGATATTGGTCTTTAAAGCTTTATAAAGTAATATATTTCTTATTCTAACTGATTATTATCTTTTAAAAAGGAAGATTATCATGTTTAATAAAAAAGCTTTCCCTCCTGAAAACACTTCGGTTACTTCTATTGGAATGACAGGGCAAGAATTACAGGTTCGAGAGCTCATCCAGTCTGAAAGTATCTCCTTTAGCTTTCAACAAGTTTTTATGTTAACTGATTGTCGTTACATTGTTGATTTTTTTCTTGACAAGCGAATTATTATGGAATGTGCTTCTACATCCATGTTCAAATATCAAATCCCTCTTCGGAAGAAAGCAATCCATTTGGAAGCAAAGATTTCTCACATTAAGGAACATTATCCGACACTTCTTGTTTGGGTTCTATTTGAAACTCACCGACCCATTCTAGAAACCTTTTTCCAAACCTTAGTACGTCTCATGCCCTCGGTCGATCAGATCTTCCTCTCTCAAGATGAACTTCGAGAGGCTTTCCAAGCCACGTTTGGGGTGAAGCTGTGACAAAAAATTCCCATCCTCCCCAGTATTTTGAGAAAGCTCCTTTCTTTGAATGCCAACTTCCACTAATTGATTGGGTCCATGGGACATACCCATTAAATGACATGGTTACAGTCTTCACTCAACTGGCTAATATGTTCCAACAATTATATCAATGGAAATCTCAAGGTCTGATTTTCCCTAAACCAACTCTCAGTTCGCGTTATACATTTGTTTTTTGGGTTCATGACTCTATTATCGATTCAGTTTTGGAATTTTCAAGTATTCGTGGTGGATTTCTGGTTCAATCAAGAGGTACCAACTTACCCGATTCCTCAACATATAGGGGGAAAAAACAGGATCCTCGGCCTCGTCGTGTCCTCTTGGATGTTGGAATTGATTCACCCGAATTAATAGCTGAACTAAAAATCTTAGGACTCGAGATCGAATGTTTATGGTCTCATGTAGCCGATCTCCTTCACTATGAAATCATTGAACTCTGTACCGCTCAATATATCGATTTAATGGTTACCACGAATGAAAGACTACTAACTCCTCCTGAAGAATGGTTACAATATCTGATGCCCCACCGCACACGCTTATGTCTTACCTCTCCAAGTCTATTGGATGATACTGAAGAGCTAGCTCGTTCCATTTATAATCGCGCATATTTAAAACGGAAGTTTAAGACTCCAAATCGCCCCCTGAAATTAACTAAATATGATTATCAACTTAAACCAAAATTAGGAGGTAGAGATAAATGACTAAGAATGTAATGAAAGAAAAAACCTCAAAATCAAAGAAAACAAACCAAAAAAAGGTCAGAAATCCACAAATCAGTATCCGAAGGAAAATATTGAAAGTCAAAGCATATACACCAATTTGTAAACCTTTGAATGGAAATATTCCTGGGTCTAGTAATTCGTATCTACTGAAGTTGTGGACCTTCCCGTATCAGTACAAGAGTGGGAAGGAAATCAAAGAAACAACTGCAACTGCTTATCTTATAAAAGGACTACGAGGCACTATTCGTCATCGAGTAATGGCTCAATGCAAAGAGAGGGGGTTAGAAGTCTGTCATACAAGTGATAAGGAGACCGATAAAAAGGGGAACTCACTTCTCCCCGATGGGTTCCATTTGCTAGGAAGCTGTGTGGAAAATGGGGAGTGTATTGTCCATTCCATCTTTGGATCGATGAGACATCGTGGTAAAATCCGTGTTTCATCATTGCCTATTGCTAATATTAGTCACAAGACCTTTGAGACTGACTATAAAGTTCAAAATGTACAGATTGCTACCGAAAATCGCGTGAACTTGAGTTATGAAGGGAAATC
>JAEOTY010000209.1 GCA_016839625.1 Candidatus Hodarchaeota archaeon | reverse complement strand
GCCTTGAATTTTTTTCACTTATAAACCACCAAATGATTTTTCCTCTACTATTTCGAAAACGACGTCAATTCCATTCATTTCAAAATTTGGACGGATTTAAAGGAAAGTATCAACTAGGATCTTTAATATTTAACTTTCTTTATTTATGTTTTCTTATTCTTTGGGAATCTCTTAAAATCCCTGAAAAGACTAATTAATCCATTATTCCATCGGAGTATGGAAATATCCTAGTCTTTTCCAGTGAAACTTCTTGATACTTCTCGCTATATATTCTTGTTCCCTAGGTTTCTTAAAGATTGGGGATTTGAATGAGGCAAATTTCAAAAAGGTTGAAAAGAGAAATCATTTGATAGAACTCAGAAACTGAGAAATAGTAGGATCATGAGATTTTTTCGTAAGAGAGTTGATTTTCGTGCCATTATTCAAAGGAAGCAAGATTAAGAAGGGACAGGAGGAATTCGATCAGGGAATGGTACTTTATGAGACCCAGCGGTATGATGAGGCATTGGAGAGTTTTAAGAACTCAGCCAAACTTTTTACGGGAGCAGATCAGAAAAAATTGAGTCAAAGGGCCGAAGGATTCAAATTTTGCGCTCATGGATATCTTCACATGATGAATATGAATTTTCTTGATGCCATCCGGAGTTTTGGTAAGGCGAATGTGACTTTTTCAACGGAGGGATTTTCCGAGGAAGCGAAGCAAGCTCGAACCATTCAAGCACAAACTCAAGGTGAGCTAGCTAAACTGAAAGCCAAACAGGGAGAATTTATCGAATCAGCACGACTTTATGAGTCTGCCGCGGCGCTTTACCAAACTACTGATCGTGATCTGGAAGCAGCTCAGGCACGTGCACGATCCTATGTTCAGAGAGCTGCTGCTATGGAATCTAATTTTGACAAAGCATTCTAT
This sequence comes from Candidatus Hodarchaeota archaeon, assembly GCA_016839625.1. Classification (GTDB taxonomy): domain Archaea; phylum Asgardarchaeota; class Heimdallarchaeia; order Hodarchaeales; family Hodarchaeaceae; genus Hodarchaeum. Next base: position 9,093 of record JAEOTY010000209.1, on the reverse strand, counting down.
TTGGAGAAGGCCGTAGAAGAGTTTAAGAAAGGTCGGGAGGATCCAACCCGATATGAAGCTCACGCATTGTACCAGCGAGCAAGAGCATTAATTAGTGCTCGAGAAAACGTTAAAGAAGTGATCGAACTCTTAGCTCGAGCTCATGAAAAGTATCACAAAGTAGGAAATGCTTCACAAACAGAAAAAGTGAGACGATTATTGGAAGACTTAACTGAACAGGTAAAAACTCGCCCAGCAGAATTTGGTATATGATAATTTAGGTAATAGCTAAGGATGATTCAAGAACCAATAATTCATGAATCCAGCCAGTGATGACAGCTTAGGGAACAGAAATTAGTAAATGATGAACGATGAGCGGTCTGAGGCTGTAATACTCTTTCTTAGGATTTAATTCATATGCAGGTCACAATTTTTCCTCTTCAAGACTTTCCAATCATTAATCCAGGGGATGATCTGGAAAGCATCTTAATAGATGAATTACGGAAAGTAGATATGATCGATGGTGATATCATTGTTATCGCTCATACTATTGTATCAAAAGCGGAGAATAAAGTCTTTGACCTTAGTAAAATTAAACCAAGCTCCTTTGCTTTGCATATTGGCGATCTACAAGATAAGGATCCCCGAAAAATTGAAGTGATTCTTCGGGAAAGCCAAGAAATTATTAGGATGAATGAACGGGTATTGATTACAGCAACTAAACATGGATTTATTTGTGCTAATAGTGGTATCGATAAGTCAAATGCACCTGGGGAGACAGTCATTTCTCTTCCTGATGATCCTGATTTGTCAGCTCGACGGATACGAGATCGAATCATTTCGTCCTTAGGAAAATCGGTAGCTGTTATCATTTCAGATACTTTCGGAAGGCCATTACGAACAGGAACAGTCAACGTTGCGATTGGAGTTGCGGGAATAAATCCTATTGAGGATTTTAGGGGAAGGAAAGATCTTTTTGGCTATGAACTACAATCAACTCTTGTTGCTAGAGCTGATGAGGTTACTGCCGCAGCAGGACTAGTAATGGGTCAAGCTGATGAGGGCACACCTGTAATTATTGTACGTGGGGTGGAATATTCCCAAACTGATGCTTCTGCTACCGATTTGAATAGGGATCGGCAAACAGATGTCTTTCGATAAGTAGATTGTCTGTCTGCTTGAGCTGAAAATTTCTTATCAAAGCAGATGTGTCTACAGTACAAAATGTACAAAAGTAGCTGATATAAATCTGCAACAAAAGCCAATCAATTAGAATTATTGTTGGTTCCTGCGCCGATAGTCTAGCTTGGTTAGGACTCTTGCCTCCCAAGCAAGTAACCCGGGTTCAAATGAAGCTTTCTTTCGAGGTTTACTGAAAATCCCGGTCGGCGCATCACTGAAACGAAAATTGATGTGCAGATGAAAATACAAATAAAATTTCTAGGCTCTCTCCAGTATGATTTAAAACAACAGTATTTGCTCTATCAAATTTCTTCAGAAAAATCCGTATTAGAAATTGTCAGAGAGCTTACGCAAGATGCTCAATTCAAAGAACTCAAGAGTTTCTTTACTGAGTCACTAGATGTGAAAAGAAGCATTTTGATCTTTGTTAATGACCAAAGTATTTCCGTATTAGATGGAATGTCAACTAAGTTGAAAGCCAACGACACTTTAGTCTTCATTCCTGTCATTCATGGAGGAGTTCCATTATCATTATAGATTCAGTTAAAAATTGGTGAAAAATATCAATGAATATGAAAGGACGCTCTTTATTATCGTTAAAGGATCTTTCAACAAAAGAAATTCGTTTTCTTCTTGATGAAGCATTAGATTTTAAGAAGAATAGGTCTACCTACATTCAAAATCAACCATTAAAAGGTAGAACATTGGGTATGATTTTTCAAAAACGATCTACTCGAACCCGGGTCTCAACGGAAACAGCAATGTTCGAGCTTGGGGGGCATGCATTATTCTTAGGAAAAGATGACATTCAATTAGGCGTAAACGAATCATTAGATGATACAGCAAAGGTCTTAGGTCGCATGGTGTCAGGGATTCTTGCGCGGGTTTTCGCTCATACAGATGTGGAAGCTCTTGCAGAACATGCTGGAGTTCCAGTGATCAATGCACTTTCAAATCAATATCATCCGCTTCAAGGATTAGCCGATATTATGACAATTGAAGAACATCTAGGTAAATTGCATGGAGTCAATATTGCTTGGATTGGAGATGGCAATAATGTATGCCATTCATTAATGATAGCTTCTATAAAAATGGGAATGAACATGCATATAGCTACTCCAGAGGGATATGAACCAGCTTCTACGGTTGTAGAATACTGTGAAAAACACGCCTCATCTAACCAGATTAAATTGAGTCATGATCCTATCAAATCTGTTGATAGTGCAAATGTAGTCGTCACAGATACTTTCATATCAATGGGACAGGAATCAGAAACACAAGAGAAATTACGTAAATTTGAAGGATTTCAAGTTAATGAGCAGCTAGTTAGCCATGCAGACCGAGAATTCATATTTCTGCATTGTCTTCCTCGTCATAAAGAAGAGGTTAGTGACGAAGTAATTTATGGTCCGCATTCAGTTGTCTTCGATGAAGCAGAGAATCGATTGCATACTGTGGCGGCAGTTTTAAAAAATGTCTTATGAGATCACCCTATTTAAGAAGAATGTATAAGTTGGTAAAATCTTCGCGATCAACAAAATAAGAGGTAAAAATTCGTGGTTAAAACCCCTATTTGCAATTTTTGTGCCAAAACAGGAGTTCTTTGTAAAAAATGTAAGAGAAACCTACGGAAGAAGAAGTTCACAGCGCTCGATGTTGAAGTCTCGAAAGCATTTGCCAAGGCAGAAACACGTTTTCCTAAACTCCTACAAAATGTAACCCTAGATCGTTCACATCGCCTAGATAGATCCATTGTTCTATTAACAAGGAATGGTCGTGTAATACTAGACAATGATGTCTTGAAAAAATTCATCGAAAGCGAAATCAAAGACCCCATCGAGATTGTCGAACGAAAGTCTGATACTCGAAAAACTTTTGCCGATTTCTTCGCTCCACTTGATATACTTGAAATCGATCAGATTTTCGCTCCACCAGAGGGAGATATAGAATTAAAAATTACCTTGCGAGGCGATCCTGATTTGCTTAGGTTTCCCCTAGATCAACTCAAACAGATTGCAGAGTTGATTTCTAAGAATCCTGTTCGGTTGGAAATTCAAAGTTAATGAATACATTACGGTAAAAATAGCATTATAATTCCCCCAATCGTCAACCCAAAGATTTGTAATAAGCCTTGAATTATACAGAGAATTCCTGTGGTTACAGAAATCAGGGGGGATGAGAGAACTTCTGCGATGAGAAGATAAAGATCTTCAAAAATTTTTATTGAAAGATAGATGGCCAAGAAGAGAATGAGAAAGACCACGGCTAATAATTGCAACGAAGTGGTGAAGAAAACAAGTACTCCTGCTCCTAACAAACCAATTGCTAAAGAAATCATGGCCCCAAATCGAATATCTTTGATTGGTCTTAGAATCAATACGAGACCAAGGATACCCAAACATGCAATGGTAGACAGATCAAAAGCAGAATATTCATCAACGAAATTAGAAACAGTAGCTAAAAGGTATAATCCAGCTCCAATTGTTATTAATGCAATGATACCGATAAGAAACCCAAATATGGATAGTTTATCAATAATACTGGACATATCATCCGAACTTACCCCAGCTAGACGTACTAATAGCCATGACGCCGCCAACAATCCACCAATAATGAGAATGAGGAAATTCCAATTAACAAGAGTTTCCGACACGAGATTTAAAAGATCGAGAGCCATATTAATCCATTCCTTTTTTCCTTGTTTAAAAGTGATAATTACCTATTATTTCTGATGATTATTCAATTATTTATAAGATATTGGTTAGAGGGTTACATCCTTCACAATGGAGACCAGTATCAGTGACGAGTTTATTGATGAACTCATGTAAACAAAGTTGTTAATATATATTGTCAATTATATTGAACCTTAAACAAAAAATAGTTGAGCCTTATCCTTTCTTTGAAAGATTGATTTCTTAGGTGGCTAAAAGGAAATGCTTGATTTCCTACTTGATTAGTTCTAAATCCTCTGGAACTATCTCTTCTAAAGACTCCCCAACATAAGCCGACATTATCCTTAGATTTCATCAAAAGTGATGTTGCTTGAACAAACAGATGAGAGTCATCAGAACTGAGCAGATCTGGTTAAAACCGAATAAAAACCTCTCTTGGCTTTTTCATTTATCAAAGAACCTCTACAATGAGGGAAATTACCAAATTCGTCAAAAATTTTTTAATCATGAGAAATGGATTCGTTATAATTCCCTATATCATATCCTAAAGAACTCCAATACATACCAGCAGCTTCCTGCTGCGACTGCTCAATAAGTCTTAAAAATCCTGGATAGGAACTGGACATCCTTTTTTAGAGCGATTAAAGAATGGAAGAATGATGAATCCAAATTTAAAGGTAGACCGAAACCCCCTCGGTACAAACCAAAGAATGGGGAGTTTATGTTGGTTTTCACGAATCAACAAGTGAAATTAAAAGATAGAATCCTCTACTTTCCCAAGAAAATCGGATTAGAAATCGAAACAAGACTTCCAAACATTACTGACATTAGAGAAATACGAATGATACCAAAAGGAATAGGTTATACGTTAAAAATTGTCTATAAGAAGGAAATTTATCCTAAACCTTTGAATAAAGATAATATCATTGCGATTGATTTAGGAATACGTAACCTCGCAACTGTGGTCAATAATAATGGATTGAAACGTCTTGTATCAGTTTTAGTAACCTAAGATTACTTGTGGATTTTAACAAGACAAAAAGGTTCTTTCAAAGCTGAGATATTGGTTTAAACCAGAAAAACATGTTCTTTTCAGAAAAGATTAAAGAATTCAAGGGGATTTACAGTGGCGTCCAACCCATGAAAAAGAGAGAAAGGAGTATATTGATCCCCAATACTCCCAGTGCAAAATAACGAATCCAGGGTAGATATTTTTTGAACTTTGGACCAAGAAACTCTGTTAAAATTTTGTCCCCGTCCAAAAAGGGGATAGGTAACAGATTCATTATCGCCAACATGAGATTTATCATAAAGACGTAGATTATTATGTTGAGCGTCCAGTAAGGAATAAGATTCACCAAAGATGATGGGCTAAAAAAGCGAGGGGCAAAATATTCCCATGTACGAATCCCAATATATCCTTTATTCGGATTATCTTCGCGTGAAACTGTTGTAAGAGGGATTGGTTCCACTCCACTGGTAAAATAAAAAATTAAAGTCTGATCGGGGAAAACTGATGAATTCGTATATTCTTGAAAATCATTGGCAGATAATATTTCTTGGTACCCATCTGATGAATTCAAATTATTTATACCGATAATAGCATAACCTGCTTTCATACCTGCTTCAGAAGCTGGTTTACCAGGAATTGTTTCCAGAATTATCGCACCGCTTGCCTCTGAATGATACAAAGGTGAAATAAGCAGCGGAAAACCAATTGGAATTATCAGGATCAGAATAAAAATGATCGCAACCACCATATTTGCCAATGCACCAGCCGCCATGATCCGTAATTTAGTTCTACGAGATTTCTTCATTAGACTTTTATCATCAAGTTCAACAAATGCACCAAAGAATACTAGGAAAATGAACAATCCTGTGCTTTTCAAGTCAGTTTCTTCGACGCGTGCCGCAATGCCATGGGCAAATTCATGAGCGATAGCTCCAATCATAATAGCTACTAAAAAATAAGGGAGAGTCGTAAACGAAACAGTTATACCTGGAATTACAGGAGCTACAGCAATTGCAGTAGTTGTTCCATCTCTTGCAGGTAGAAAGAATAATGGAATATTAATAGTAAAAATGATTAGACCAACAAAGAGAATTCCTAATCCAGAGATTATCCCAACATCCCATACGAATTTCCAAATAATTCGTCCTCTACTTGCAAGTCGGTCGATAAGAAAATTTAATCTTGTTGTGCGGTAAAACGCGTACCCAAGACCAATTTCAGGATTTTTCACCTCGAACCAATGAGTTCTGGTAATTGCATTCAAAGTAATCCAGCTAAATCCAACGATAATCAAGAAAATGAATGGATCCATGTTTTTTTCCATCGTATTTAGTAATAACTAAAACAAGCCGTCTTAGACAAGATGGTTTTAGATTAGAGCGTTAATGAGGGTCAGACCTAGTTGTTTTTCATGAATAAGGCTGAATCGTCTCTATCTACTTTCTACTAAAGGATTTTTTGTTTGATAATAATATAGATCAATTTCCTAGAAAACCGGCTACCGATAACCTTATAACCATCTTTTTCCAAAATAAGCGTTGGAAGGATCCAATGACGGCTCTAGCCCTCCCGATAAGACACAAAAAATATCTACTTGAGTCTTAAATGATGATGATCTTGAGTTCTGAGGTCACCTTCCCATTATTCACGAGAATTGGATTTTTTCGCTCTTTCCATTCTTAATCTGGTACTGCTCACCAGAACACCATCTTTACGGACAACACGGGGAGTAACGATAACAGTCAGTTTTGATTTACCGTGAGTGGCGCGTAGACGATTGATAGCAATTGCCCCACGACAAGTTTCTTGAGACACAACTAGAGCCGATAAATTCGCCTCATTGGCTAGTTCCCGATCTTTTCCAAGAGTGTCAATATCTGAAATATAGTTCTTAGTTTTACGTAGAGAAAGATGGTTTTGGACTCCTTTGCGTCGGTCTTGATAAGATTGTATAATTTGACGGTATTTCTTAAATGCATTATCCAAATAACTTGAAGTAACCACTCCGACGTGGACGAATTGACCGAAATGAGCAGCAAGATCTAGAAATAGCTTGTGACCCTCATGTAAGCGATCAAATGTTCCAGCTAAACCCACGTTTTTATATTGTTTCAATTACTATCACTTTTTGGAGGACTTCACTTTTTGTCTAGATGTGTGAATTATATTCTACAAATAGAAAAATTTTTGTATTCTTCTTTTAATATTTTCATTGCAATGAAGGAACAGATTCTGCTTTTCGAGGACACGAGGACTTAGGATGAATCGTGGTGCAAAAAAGCAGAGAAATCCAGAGCTAATCCAATAAGATTAGGAGACGGGCTCTCGCATGAGTCTGGGTGTGTCATCCGTCAATGAGCGTAGGGTCAACCCTCCTAAACAACAGGATAATTCGGATCGTCAAAGGCCCTTCACCAGAGAACTCGACTGAATTGGGAAAATCCTTTAAATGATGTCGCTAGAGTTAGTGTTTAGGGCAACAGATCCTTCAATCTTAATGAAAAGCTAAAAAAAGGAAAAAAATACAATTGGGTGTAGAGAGATAGAAAAAAGTACAGGTGTCCTGCTAATCCTGTACAGAGAAAAAGAGGGAGATTATTCTGAGAATGTATAGATATCGATTTTTAATGGCTTTTTTGTAACATCGTGTTGCTTGGCCCCGACAATATTTTTGATTCCTTGTTCTGAGGCAATATCAAGAAGCCTTTGTGTGATTATTCCGTCAAAAATCACCGTTTCTATGGCCTTGGTTTTTAGAATTGAATCAAAAAGCTCATTAATTGGAATATTTTCTTTTAAAACTTTTGATTTTGCCCCAAGGAGAATAGCTTCCTGTTCTGAAAGATCTTCAATGAAATTCGAGAAAGCTTGAGGAATTTTTGCTGTTTTGTGAGTGCCTGATTGAGATTGGACTATAATTGGAACATCTTTTGACACCGAATTCGATTGAGATTTCTCGGATGAATTTTCTGAATACTCAATATCTTCGGGAGAAATGTTCATTTCTTTCATTATTTGCTCAATTGGCATCTTAGTCCGTAAGGCTTTTAAAATCTCCTTACTAGACAACTCTTCGACTTCACGATTCATTGGTGCTCTTGCCACATAGTCTAAATCAGCAAGGTGGATGAGCTCTTTGAGAATAAGATCCCCACCATGGTCTCCATCTAAAAATGCAGTAGTTACTTTTTTTCGAGTAAGTTCGATTACATCTGATGGAACATTAGTTCCTTGTACTGCAATTACATTCCTGAACCCATGTTTTAAGAGATTAACAACATCAGCACGTCCTTCAACAATAATTAGGCTATCACTGTCTTGAATACCTGGACCAGAAGGAAGGTCTTCCTTTCCATACTTTTGAATAATACTAATACGAGCCTCTTTGAGCACTTCTTCTAGAACAGATACAGAATCAGGAGCTACCTCGGTGTCCCATGACTTTAGAATTCGAGAGGCACGCGTGATAATCTGTCTGCGTTTACTTTCACGTACATCCTCGATTTTAAGTAAATTAATCTTTCCAACACAGGGTCCAACTCGATCCACAGTTTCTAAAGCAGCAGCAAGTAAGGCTGTCTCGACTCTATCTAAAGACGATGGTACAATAATAGCCCCTGTTGTTTTTCGTTGCTTTTTTTGATACTGAAGTTTAACTGCAATTCTTCCTATTCTTGATGTTTTTTGTAATTCCCGTAAATCTAGCCCCTCACCGATTAATCCCTCAGTTTGACCGAACAAGGCGCCAATAATATCTGATCGTTCAGCCACCCCACTAATACTAAATTTTTCATGGATAAGATACTTCACGGTTGAAGTGTCGATATCCTCTTCGTTTACCACGATTGTTTCACCTCCAATGCTCGCTAGGTGAAACTGCATATTGCATTATAGCAGAGATGGATCCCTTTAGTCTGTCGTTTTCTTTTTGATTATTCTTAGTAAATAAATGACAGTAATTAAAGTAATTGGATAATAATGATGATATGCGGTTTCACTTGCGTGATTGTCTTTTAATTCATGTCTTGGTAAGATTGTATTCTAAATTAATGGACTAAACATCACCTTTCGAGTATAAATCACTTGAAAGCAATATACTTCGTCTGAAATACTATAATATCTAATTCTATACTGGTAATGCTTCTTTAATATGAATATATTTTTGAATAAACCTGCAGGACAAGAGTTTATTCATTTTGCTTGCCGTAACAAGACTAAGATTCCGAGAATTTTAATTTATGGGTAGAT
>JAEOTY010000208.1 GCA_016839625.1 Candidatus Hodarchaeota archaeon | reverse complement strand
TAAACTTGGATAATGATCCTATGGATGATAATGGACATGGGACAAGTGTCCTTGGAATTATCGCAGCAAATATCAACAATGGTTTAGGAATCGCTGGCATCGCGAATGTATCATTCTTTGCTGAGAAATTTTTGGATTCCCTTTCCCCTTACGGAAATAAAGAAGTCCGTCAGAACATGGCAGAAATTCTACAGATACCCCCTGTTGGGGAGAATGGTACATTTAGGCCCGATCAAATAATTTTGTTGTTGAAGTATCATGCAGAAATGTCGTTAGTACTTCAAATCGGGATTGAGACGGGAATCTATCAACCAGGACTGTATGAATTGATTCGTGATCCTGCTGCATGGCGTTTCCGTAGGTGGGAGAGAAGGGATTCCTAGTGCTCATCCGTGAATTTATCTGTGTGTTGGAACATGGGTTGATGCTGTTCCATGTATCCCATGCTTCAGATACAGGAACAACAGATAAATTCTTACGATCTAGTCTAATCAGTGCGTTATACAGTTTTGCTACACAAGTTGAAGAGGATACCCTAGAAACCCTCCAGCTAGGCAAAGTCACCTTTGTGTTCCGCAAACAGGATGAATTAATCTTCATTCTCATCGTGGATACTTCGGTCAATCCAGACTGGTGTGCAGCGGAACTTCAGTATCTCCAACAGGCATTTTTCACGACCTTTCCTGAAGTCCAATGGCAGCGGGAGTTAGTACTTGATCTGCGTATGTTTGATGAGTTTAACCTAACGGTACAGCATCGCCTTGGTATGTTGAATAAAAGAGTGGGCCTGTTACGATTGTTGAGTGATGAGTATTTATTAACCAAAGATGACTCTCATCAGGATTTCAGTGGTCTGGGAACAGTAGTTGCCACCCGACTCTTGCAAAAATATCATGACCAGTTGATTGAAGCATATTCTCATCAACAGGATCTCTTATACGTGGTAGATAAGATATTGGGTTGGTTGGATAGCAGCTATATTGCTCGTGAGGATACTACCTATTTTTTTGGCTGTCAGGCGTGCGGTCTGTGTCAAGGAATGAGTGATTGCTTCTTTGAACCCTTTTTGGATCTTCTTTTAACCCAACTCGGGTATGAAACACATATCGAAGATCCGTCAACCAACTCTATGAAGTATCTGTCTTTTGAACAGATATCTTAGAGGCCCGAGAGATAGAGAAAATCATCAAAGGTGTGATAAAATTCAAAAAGGAAGATTTCTTTTTAGAATAACATCTGGAGGATGATCTCAATAGAGGGTTGCAGGTTGATTTTCAGTTTATTTAGGATATGGAGGTAAAGAATCATGTCGAGAGTCGTATTACGGAATGGAAAAGTATTTGACTCACTCAATGGGAAGTTGATTGATGGCCAAACGATAATCATTCAAGATAGAAAGATAAATTGGATAGGACAAGATAGCTCTTATGACCAAGAGAGCAAAGATAAGATCATTGATGTAAGTGGAAAAGTTCTTCTACCAGGACTAATGGATTTACACGTGCATTTAGAATTTTTACATGAATTTATTTATAATATGGAGAGAGCGATGCTGCGAACTAAAGATGCCATGTTAGGATATTATGCACTGAAAAATGCACAAGAACACCTGAAGTCTGGATTCACCACCATTCGTGATTGCGGTTCAGAAACATTAGCCCCTTCCTCATTACGAAAATTGATCAATGAGGAGTTCTTGCTTGGTCCAAGATGCTTGGTAGCTCAACAGCCTATCGTTCAATGGGGAAATAAAGAAGAATTTGGACCACACGATTGGATCAAATTCATGAGAAGAGAAGAGGTAATAAGTGGAACAGATGGGATGATTCATGCGGTACGAGAAAGGAGAAGGGATGGATCCGATTTTATTAAAACAATAACGACAGGAGGAGTTCTACACGGACAAGAAAGTAAAGTGGAATTATCGTTATGGAATAACGATGAGTTACACGCAATGGTGGCTGAAGCTGAAAGATTGGGAATGCACGTAGCAAGTCATGCTCATGGAAGTTTAGGAAATCATACTGCAGTCGAAGCAGGAATTCGCACAATCGAACATGGATCAATGATAACAGAAGAAACAGTAAGAATGATGGTGAAAAAAGGCACCTATTTAGTTCCAACTCAATCCGCGTTTTCTTTTTTTGACAATTTAACTCCCGAAAAGAAGAAAGCATTTCCCCCAGAGATAATTGAAAAAGGGGAGCATCTGGCACAATTTATTGCAGAAAATCATAAAATGGCCTACGAGAAAGGAGTAAATATTGCGTTAGGCACGGATGCCCCTGTAGCAAGCGCACATGGCAATTCTGCTCGAGAACTACTATTAATGGTGGAAAACATGGGAATGACACCCATCGAAGCACTTCAAGCAGCGACAATTAATGCAGCACGAGCCATAAGAATGGAGGAGGAGCTTGGATCCCTAGAGGTAGGAAAATATGCTGATCTAGTCGTCGTCAATGGAAATCCGCTGGACGACTTAACTCTGCTGGAACAAAAGGAGAATCTCCTTTATGTGCTAAAGGATGGCAAAATTGTGGCGAAACAAGGAAGATTAGAATTATAAATATTGAATCTTTTCAACATACGATCTGGAGGATAGTGTTCAACAGAGGGTTGCAGGTTGGTTTTCGAAGAGCTTTCAGGAAAAGAAAAAGCTTTATTCGCTGTGGTATTGGTAGCAATATTTGGTGCTGGTATCTCTTAGGATTGAATCCACAGGACTTACTAGTTAGAATCCTAATTGGATTAGCATCATCAGCGACCTGAAGTTGGTATCTTGCCAGGCATTATCGGAAAGAACCAGATCCAGCACCACATACCCCACCCAAAACATCCCATGCCATGAAGGAGCGAAATACGTCAACAAATCTGGCCCACCAAAGATTTCCTCCGCATACCAGCCAAAAAAGTCCATAATCCCAAGCGCGATTAAATCAAAAATGGTTGCCATATTCCTTCACACATGAAATAAGTATCCTCTATGACTTATTTCTCGGTGAGGCTTAAATATTCGGAAAAGGACAAAGAGAATTTTTGTGAGTTTCAGTAATCAGTGATGAAAACACTCAATTGTTCTATAAAGTTTGATTATATAAGAAAAGTAAAAAAGGTTGTATTTTATTGTGAAAAATTCAAATAAATGCCCAAAATGTAATAGTTTGAGGATAGCTAGATTAGGAACTCACGGAGTGTATATAAGGATATTTAGGTCAGCTAAACGTTATTATTATGTTTGTGTTGAGTGTGGTTATAGTGAGACATATATCCACCAGCAAGATTTGGAAATGATTAATAAATATTGTAAATTTGAATAAATAACAGTCTTAGAGGTATTTTATTAACTCTTGATACCTTTTTTCGGCAATCATGGCCTAGTGACGTAAGACCAAGCGGGAATTGGGTGATTTCTAAATATGAATGGGGTCGTAAATATTTTCCCAAAATATATCCTCATGTCAAGAACACATGGAGAATTGAATTAGATACAGAAAGGAATACCTTGACTATCGAGACAGACGATGGTTCGCATAAATTCAGTCTTTCATTTGATGAATTCATTTTCCAGAAGTATGATTATGGTAAAGAACCCAAATTTATAAATTATTTAGGGTTTAACGATTTGTCTAAGTCTTGGTTCCCCTTTACTAAAGAGTTACACTTTCACAATATAGAATGGTATCGTGAGATCCTGACTTATTATAAAATGAATCATGGTTCCCCTATAAGACTAACACCTGCGTCAGACTCAGAGCAATACGATAGGTACTGTGAACGTTTAATATATAGGAAGACAGGTAACTTAACAAAACTAGGTGAATTAAAGAGAGAGTACCGCAAACAATTCGGATAGCGCATTATAAGACAAATCTGGCTTTATAATCTATATTTGCAATGGTACGTACTTAACGTAACTATGGGAAGGGGTATTTCAGTCCTACTGGTTAAACAGAAACATTTAAATGGATAGTTCATAGTGTACTGGAAAATGTAGTTGTTTCTGGAATTATCTTTCATTTTTCAGAGTGTAATTGTAAAGATTTATTAGATTTCATCATGACCCAAACACATATGTCATTGATGATCACTTGAATAAACTCGAGAACTTGACGGACAATGTCGAATAGTAAAAAAGAGAAGAAAGCTGTTCAGCTCGTTTTTGATCCTAAAACAGGAAAGATGAGAAAACCAGGAATAAAACCAAAAGGTCTAATTCACCCTAAAAATAAATTAAATGTCTTAACAGGTGATAAGTGGATAAAGTTTACAAAATCATGGTTTATTGCGGATGGAAAACCAAGCGATATTTCTCATGAAATAGACCTCCATCCTGCATCGTTTCCTCCTCCAATGATTCGAGAATTCATTGAATTTTTTACTAAACCTGATGAAAGTGTACTAGATCCTTTTGTGGGTACTGGATCGACGTTGGTTGCTTGTGATGAGTGTGGACGACAAGGAGTCGGGATAGAACTCTATGAGAAATACGTGAAAACGGTTCAAGCTCGTACGAATCTTCCTGTTCATCAAGGAGACGCTCGAGAAATAATTCCTACTTTGAATTCTAAAGGAACGAAATTTGCTCTTTGCGTCACAAGCCCGCCTTACTGGCGCATATTAAAGAAAAAAAAGGATTATAATCAACAAGAACGATTACAAAAAGGATTAGACCTTCAATATGGGGAACATCCCAAGGATTTTGGAATGATTGAGGATCAAGAAACGTTTCTCTCTGAACTGGTCAATTTGTTTAAGCAGGTTAAAGATCTTCTCCAAGCACGAGGGCATTTGGTGATTTTTGTTCAAAATATTCGTGATAAGGGGGAAATCAATCCATTAGCTTTTGAGTTGGCTCTTAAATTAAATGAGGACTATAAATTCTTGGGGGAACGTATCTGGTTGCAGAATCAAAAAACACTACGCCCCTATGGGTATCCCTATTCGTTTGTTTCAAATGTCCACCACCATTATGCCCTGATTTTCCAAAGAAGGTGAAATTAATAAAAAAAATAGGATTATCAGAAAAAATCACCCATTAAATGCAAAGACCTCCAGTAAAATACAATTGGAAGTGCAAATTAGATGAGTCAAGAAAATCTCCTTTTCAAGAACAGTGATTTAGATATTGAAACAAGAGTTGATGATTTATTAAATCGTTTAACGATTGACGAAAAGTTCAAATTGCTAGCTGGAACTCGTTTTTTCCAAACACACTCGGTGAAACGTCTAGGGATAAAACCATTCAAAATGACCGACGGGCCTCTCGGTATAAGCAGACATTCAAGTTTTTTTCGGAGAAATACGAGATTTCCAGGGGGAATTTGCATGGCCGCAACTTGGAATCGAGACCTAGCTAGCCAGTTTGGAGTTGCGGTTGGAGAAGAAGCTCGTGCAATTGGAAGACATGCTCTGTTGGCTCCTGGAATTAACATTGATAGATCCCCATTAAACGGCCGTACTTTTGAATATTTCTCAGAAGACCCCTTCTTAACAAAAGAAATAGCAATTCCTTATGTTAAAGGCATCCAAAATGACCAAAGAATCGCAGCATGTATTAAGCATTATGTTGCTAACAACCAAGAGACTAATCGTTTCACTGTTTCAGCAGAAATGAGTGAACGAACTCTGCATGAAATATACTTGAGAGCTTTTATGGATGTAATAAAAGAGGCAGATCCTTGGATGATTATGACATCCTATAACAAAGTCAATGGTCAATATTTGTTTACAGATCAGGAGCTTTTAAAAGATCTAACATGGACTAAATGGAATTTTAGTGGTTTTATTGTTTCAGATTGGTGGGCTTTCACCAGAGCGGATCCTCCAGTCTTAGTGGAGGAATGTATTAGGGCAGGAATGTCTCTGGAGATGCCGAAACCTGCCATATTTAATCCTGATTCACTTCATAAAGCGTATTCTGAAGGGAAAATCACGGATCGGGATCTGGATGCTGTTTTAAGACGACTACTTCGAGTTATGTTCTTAGTTGGTCTCTTTGATAACAAAAAGACACTTCCTAAAGGAAAACGGAATACTTCAGATCATCAAGAGTTAGCACGTAAAATTGCTGAGGATGGTATGGTTTTACTAAAGAATGATAACAACATATTACCTCTAGACATTAATAAAATTAACAAGCTAGCCATATTAGGGCCTAATCGTGATAAGAAATTCGGAAAATGGCTTTATGGTGGTTCATCAGCTGTAAAACCTCCTTATGAAATCACCCCTCTCAAAGGATTAAAAGAAAAATGCAAAGGAAAATGTAAATTTGTCACGGAACCAAAAGACGCAGATTTTACGATAATCTTTGCAGGATTAAACCATGATTCTGAAGGCAAACTGGTGAGGAGTGATGAAGGAACTGAAGAAGTACCGATAGGTCATGATGCTGAGGGAACAGATCGGGCCCAACTTGAGTTACCTGATGAACAGGTTAATTTAATCAATCAAACCGTACAAGAGAATCCAAAAACAATAGTTGTTTTATTAAATGGCAGCCCAATTGCAATGAATGGTTGGTTAGAGAATGTTCCTGCTGTTCTTGAAACATGGTATCCTGGAATGGAAGGGGGGCATGCAATTGTAAATGTTTTATTCGGAGACATCAATCCTTCAGGAAAATTACCATTAACCTTCCCAAAAAGGCTTTCGGACTCTCCAGCTCATAAATCAACT
Source organism: Candidatus Hodarchaeota archaeon (assembly GCA_016839625.1). Taxonomy (GTDB): domain Archaea; phylum Asgardarchaeota; class Heimdallarchaeia; order Hodarchaeales; family Hodarchaeaceae; genus Hodarchaeum. The sequence goes on along the minus strand of JAEOTY010000208.1, from coordinate 8,745 downwards.
CGAACTTTCCCAGGGGAAGATCTAAAGGTCTTCTATGATGAAAATATTTTTGTTGGATATAGATATTTTGACAACGAGAATATTGAACCTCTTTTCCCATTTGGATTTGGGCTTTCATATACAGAATTTTCTTATGAGAATTTAAAACTAGAAAAGAAAGGAACATCTGAAACCATTACAGTAACGGTTCAAGTGGATGTTAAAAACACAGGAAGTCGAACAGGGGCTGATGTGGTTCAGTTATATATTCAAGATGTTGAGAGTAGCGTTGAACGTCCTCCCAAGGAGTTACGAGGATTTAAAAAGGTAATGTTGAGCCCTCAAGAAAAGAAAACGATCACCTTTACTCTCGTGAATAACGATTTCGCATTTTATGATGAGACGATTCATGATTGGAGAACAGAGCCAGGCGAGTTCAATATACTTGTTGGTAGTTCCTCTCGTGATATTCATTTACAAGAAAAGATGTTGATTCAGGATTAATTTAGCTGAAAGTAAAGAAATGCATTCTCGGGTTGAAAACTATGCAAATAGTTCCTTATGGTGGAGTGAATGAGGTCGGTGGAAATACGTTCCTTTTAGAAACAAATGGAACTAAGATTTTGTTGGATTTCGGGAGATCTTTTAAGCAGGAAGGAACCTATTTTGCGGGATTTCTATCACCCCGCACTTCCCAAGGCCTTAAAGATTTTCTTGAATTCAAAATCCTGCCAAAAATACAAGGTATCTATGCGCAAGAATTCTCAATCGATGATAAATCTATAAAATCAAGAATAAACGCGTGTTTTTTATCTCATGCACATTTAGATCATTTTGGAAACATAAATGTGTTGAATGAGGACATTCCTGTTTATATGGGAGAGACTGCAAAAACAATAGTTCAGTCGATCCAAGACACGACACGAACTCGTTTTGGTAGGCCTTATATCAGACAAGCGACCGATGATAAACCATCAAATGTAAGAACTTTTCGAACTGGTGATGTGATCCAAATAAATGAATTTAATATTACTCCTATTCATGTAGACCATTCATTACCAGGATCATACGGGTTTATTATTGAAGGAGAAGATGATCAAAACATTGGGTATACAGGCGATTTGCGGATACACGGATGGCGGAAGGATTTAACTCAAGATTTTATTAATATAGCAAAGAAAAAGGGAATTAACACACTCCTGATAGAGGGGACAAATATTGATGAAGATTTTGATGTAAATGAAACAAGAGTTCAAAAAGATGTGTCTCAAGCAATTGAAACTACAAATGGGCTTGCAATCGCCAACTATAGCCTTCGTGACATTGATCGTTTTCGGTCTTTCTATAAAGCCGCAAAAGAGAACGGCCGAAAACTTCTGATAAATATGCAACAAGCTCATCTACTCCAACTTTTACAGAATGACCCCCATTTAGAGACCCCACCATTGAACGACCCATATATCCAAATATATAAGCGTCCAAAAACGCGTTATTATCAATGGGAGCAAAAACTTATTGAAACCTTGTCTATGGTAGAATCACCAGCTTTTAATCAGTCTGAATATGTTTTTCACTGCGACTTTTGGAATTTAACAGATTTGATTGATATCCAACCATCCCCAAATATCTCAACATACTTTTACAGCCATGGTGAACCCTTTAATGAGGAAGGCATGATTGATTATAACCGTATGATGGAATGGATTCGACATTTTCATCTAGAGTTTAAACAATATCATGCGTCAGGCCACGCGCCCCGAAGCGATCTAAAACAAATAGTCGAAGAGATTAATCCTGAACTATTGATTCCAATTCATACTGAGTACCCAGAAAAATATCAAGAAATTGTAGATGTACCAATACTCCTCCCAAAACGTGGACGGAAGATCTCAATATAGACTATTATTCTTTATCGGAAATAGTGGCTCCCAAAATCAACGGTTTGAATCTGTTGAAGACATAGGATAATCCTTTGACTGGATTTCAATCTTAACAATAGATTAGACTAAGACAATTCAAATACATTTTTAACATTGGACTAGTACTTGAATAAACCTGACGATTCTAAAGCATTTTGATTATTTTTTGATCCTTAATCAATATTCCATTCATTATTTCCAACCCATGCAACCAGAAATATGAGAAAACGTGATTATGATGAATAAGAAGAAATTTTCTGCAATGATAGTAATATTAACTCTCTCAGTAGGATTCACTACTCTTGTAGGAGAGCAATTGACTAACAACAACCCTGGGACAGTCAAATTTACGCCAAATTTACGTCTTCCGAATTTATATATTGATAGATTAACACCTATAACTATTAATTCCGATACTGATTTAGCTACATTCGCAGCTGGAACAGGAGATGGCTCCAGTGGAAATCCTTATCGAATTGAAAACTATAATGTCACAACGTCTGGTCCTCACTTAATCTCGATCTCTCACACGACCTTGCACTTCAGCATCGCGAATAACTCACTAAGAGGGCTTCCTGGAACCGATAGGGGGATCCAATTATACAATGTCACGAATGGTGTTGTTAAGAATAATACGGTCATGAATCTTATGACTCAAGGAATCTTTCTCGAATCTTCGAACAACACTATTGTTGCAAATAATACCGTTTTCAATTGCAATGAGGCTGGAATTGAACTTTATAATTCATCGAATAATGAGATTTATGAGAATAATGTGCATAATGCTGAGGATGGGATTAGAGTAGTTGTCTCAAGTGATAATAACATCATTCGTGAAAACAATGCATCGTTCAATACCTTGAATGGGATTCGATTAGAATGGGATAATCGAAATAATAGGATTTATGATAATATTTTATTCAATAATTCTGAACACGGAATCTTTATGCATGATCACGGAACATTTACTCAGTATTGGAATTCCACTCAACCTACTATATTCATTTATATAGCCGAAGGCACGCACAATCCTCAAGTTGGTGAGTTTACCCATAAATTAGAAGAGTGGGGGTACAACTGGATAATTTGGGATAATACCGATGAAATAGAACCAAATGTCCTTCAATTAGCTAATATACTTCTAATTGACGGACCATCTCTTTTTAATACACAACAGACAATTAAAAACTGGTGGTTTTCGGGGAATCACACTGTTTGGGTCGCAGGGGACTCTGATTACAATAGCGAATGGACTGCTGATTATGCGAATTATTTATTGGGGAATTTAACCTCTAATATAATGATCCAAGACGATGCCCTTGAGGATTGGACTGAAAACGATGGAGAACCATATCGTGTTGTTGCCAACGAAACTAATAGTGATTATAGTTACTTATTCTCCCCTGACGAACAACATTTCCTATTTCATGGGCCAGCGCCCGTTGTACCTGCAAATAACTCGAAGACATGGGACGATCTCGAGAATACAACATGGCTAATTAACACGTCATCAGTAGGTCTAACGGTAGACTTGGATAACGATGATGCAGAACCCTGGGAATATCATCCAATCAATTTTAAAGGATCTTACACCCTCATGGCGATGGAGACGATTAATGATTCTACTGTTCTTGTTTCAGGAGAGGCATTATTCTCGGATATGAGACGGATGTTTGGGAATTACAGCATGAATAATTATATCCCCTATTCCACTATGCCCTTCATTAAGAACCTGTTGAATCACACATTGTTTTCTGCTGAAATATCTCCCCAATCTGGAAATTGGAAGAATATCCTTACAGGAACCATGAATAACACTATCAGTAATAATTGGGTTTACAACAACAGCGGTGGAATTGGTGCAATGTACGTTATGAATTGTACCATATCAGATAATTTTGCTGAAAGCAACAATGTGGGAATGGGGATTATCGCATCCATAAATTGCACTATTGCTGATAACAATATCACAAATTGCCAAGAATGGAGTGGACTTGAGATAAGACAGACATACTCCAGTTCTTTCATCAATAATAAAGTGTATGAGAACAAAATGAATGCTTTTGTTGTTGATTACTCAAGCCATAATCTCATTAAAGGAAATAATGCGTATAAAAATACATATGTAGGAATACGCCTTGATGAAAACTGCAATTATAATAATATAACAGAAAACTTTGTTCATGACAACCAGGAATGGTCAGTCACAGTTAGAGGAGGAGTGAAAAACATCTTAGATAATAATACAATCTACAATAGCCGATACGTAGGGATTGTTCTTGAACAAGGTTCTTACTTCAATATAATCTCAAAAAACACGATCTATAACAGTTCTGAGAGTGGTATCAATTTAGGCTTAAGTCGCCACAATAATGTCACAGATAATACCGTGTATAACAACACTGTTGGAGTTGTAATTGGGGATAATTCTATTCATAATAGACTCTCGGAAAATCGAATTTGCAACAATTCTTTCCGCGGAATTGACGTGATGTCTAGTCCCTTTACAACGATACATTCAAACCTAATTACTAATAATACAATTCAGGCTATTCGGGTAAAAGATGAATCTCATACAACTGAGATTTTCAATAATACTGTCTCTAAGCATAATGGCAGTGGTTTATTCATATTTAATTCCAATGATGTTCACATCTTTAACAATACTATATCTGAAAGTGCGTACTTTGGTTATAGTAATCCTGATACGCTAGCTGCAGATCTCTCACTCTGGCTGCTAGAACGGGCTACTGTAAATAACAATACTATCCATAATTCTTATCGCAGAGGCATTGCTTTATGGGGTGATGTTATTGATTCGGTTGTTGCGAATAATACAATCTATGATTGTAGCCAAGAAGGAATTTGGGTTAATTACTCCTACAGCAATGAAATTTTTGACAATCTTGTCTATAACACCTCTAGAAATACTATTGCATTGGCGAATTCCTCAGATAACCTTGTTACTAAAAACAATTTGTACAATAGTTCTTACGGTGGTGTTGGGCTACTCGATTCAGATAGGAATAACATTTCAAAGAACACTATTTTTAACAATGATTTAGCTGGAATTTACGTCAGGCGCGCACATGACAACCAAGTGTTCAATAATTCTATCTATAATTCGTCGTGGGCAATCTATTTATCGCACTCAGACGATAATGACATCATTAATAATACAGCATTCAACAACAATAACGGTGGTATCTTTCTTTTACATTCCGAAGTAAATAATATAATTGACAACATTGTGAATCACAATCTTGGCCTGGGAATATCGCTAGAACTCTCACATACCAATACGATTGAAACTAACCAGATTTATATGAACAGCAAAGGTGGAATCCTTCTAAACTCTTCCTCTGATAGTCATATCACAGCTAACATTGCTTACAATAATAGTATCGATGCTCAGATTGGCCTCATCGTTTCCTCTGACTATAACATAATTACTGGCAATATAGTCTATAATGGTGATTTAAGTGGCATATTCCTCTCATATTCCGACAACAATAGTATATCGAGTAACACTGCGTTTAACAATTCATTCGGTGGAATTTCACTATATTATTCAAAAAACAATACGATATTTGGTAACAATGCTAGCAAGAATCTCGGACAAGGGATTTGGCTGGAAGCATCAAGTGACAACCTTATCGCACAGAATACTGTCAACAACAATGCTGAAAACGGGATAGTAGTTTTCGAAGGGTGGGGTTGGGCAATTGGTAATCGGATTACGAACAATACTGTTTCACACAATGGATTGTACGGATTAAAGATGCAGACGGTCAGTTCCGATAATACTGTTACGTTCAATAATTTTGTTGGTAATAATCTTGGTGGAACTTCTCAAGGATACGATGATGGAGCTAATCGTATTAGCCAGAACTATTGGGATGACTGGACAACACCAGATAGTGATTCGAATGGCATCGTAGATAATCCCTATACGCTCATGGGAGATGCCAATAACTTTGATTATTTCCCTTTAACGAGTCACTATAATGGATTCTATAGACACGAACTCGTAGAATTCGTCTTATTTTTCCCTGTTGGAGGAGAAACTCTAAATAAAACTGTTACCATTGAGTGGACCCTATCTGCTGATTCATTAGGTCATACAATTACTTACACTGTCTATTATTCTGCTGATGGTGGAACAACTTGGATCATTCTTGTTGCTAATGTCACAGGTACTGAATTCAATTGGAAAACTACTTCTGTAAGTGATGGTACCAACTACTATGTTAGAGTTGAAGCTCGCTGTTCTGAAGGATTAGATTTAACAACCACATCTAATCGATTCACAATTAATAACACTGATGTCACTACAACGGAACCCGTAACAACCACTACACCCCCCACAACAGAACCCGTAACAACCACAACTACTATCGATACAACTACTACCTCTATCCCACCAGAAACAATTACAATATCGCCAAGCCCAGGTTTTGCTGCTTCAATATTAGTAGTATCGCTCAGTGCCATTCTTGTTTTGAAACGAAAAGTTGGAAAATCAGAATAGTATTAAAAAATTGAATTTTTTGAGAAGGGGGTGTTTCCTTCTTGAAAAATACTTGGAAAGATTACGGGTTAAACCAATTCACTATACAGTACATTAAATTCTCTCTTTTTGTGGATTAAAGCCTTGAACCACTCTGTGGAAGCAATAACTTTATTAAGACTCTTGATTTGACTCCTGAGTACTCTAATTAATTCGAGTTGATAAAAATGGTATTGCGAGAATTGAAATCAAATCACTCATTCCGAATTTTTTTGGAAGCAAGTGTGATTCTTGTTCTAGTAACAAGTTTTTTTGTTATGACGAACAACGACGAGTCAGCTAGTGCTTCAGAAACAAGTACTACAGATACTACAGGGATAACATTAGCTGGTGGTTTAAATTTTTATGTGGAGGTAATTGGTGAAACCCAAGGAGAGTTTAGGAGTGATGTAACTCAGGCAGGAAGAGAGGAACGTCTCCTTGGGCGTCAGTATTCTCATAGTCTTTATGTTCCAACTGATGCTGCATCCGGATTGCCTAGATCGAAAAGAGTCCATACTCCAGTAACAATTATATTTGAGACGGATAGCACATTTACAATGTTTTATCAGGCGTTTAAAAACGGAGAAACGCTTACTACGGTAAGAATACGCTTTTATCGGCCCACAGGGACTGGTACAGAAGAACAATATTTTACTATATTATTAGAAAATGCACACATAAATTCGCTCTATGGTTTTCAACAGCATAATCAAAATCTTGAGTCTTATACTTTTGGTTATGTGTTAGAGGTTTCCTTCATATACGAGAAAATCACTTGGAGATGGGAAGACGGAAATATGGAAGCTGAAGACACTTGGATCCCTAGTGAATCTTAGTAGAAGATGGAATACCTATGAAAATAAATATATATAGAGTAATGCATCTAATCTTTTCGTTGTTGATAGTTGTGTTCATATCAACAAAACTATGTCAAGCTACTCCACAGAATGATCTACTTGATGATGTCTGGTCAGAAACTGCCATTAAAATGGGTGACTTTACAGATCACATTGATATCATCCAAGTAATGCCTCAAGGGTCAACAATTGAAATTACTGTTGCAGATACTCTGACTAAAATCAGTAGTACAGCGTACTTCCTTGTATTGATGAATGATGACGGGAAACGCGCAGGTTTTGAGGCAGCGATTATGCTTTCGGTTTCAACTGTTGGAATACACTATGTGCTGTGGACATTAGATAATCCTCTTGTTGACACATTGGAATGGACTTTAGATCCCACTGGAAGGCATTCAAGTGTTGATAATAACGTCTTACGTATTCATTTTACCGAATATGCTGGTAATATTAACTCAAATCCTGTTGTTGCTTCTCTAACTACAGAAGGAAGTAATCAATATATTGACTGGGCGCCCAACACGTATGATGTATCATTCTTTTATTCGATTTTTCCTAAAATAATCCAGAAACTTCCCCCTATTCTCACTAACCTTGTCCCTCCCCCATCTACGACGACAACCATACAACCCACCACAACCGTACCTCAAACAACCACTACTCCTGTAGAAACTACTACTACCTCCATGGAGACAAGTTCCACACCAACAAGGTCAGGAGGGCCTGGATTACCAGAAATATTTCTCCCTACCGTAACAGTAGCAGGAGCAGCGGTGGCGGGGACAGCTGCAATCGGTTATTCAGTGCGAATGCTCCGAAAACGACGTTGAGGATAGATTCTATTTCTGGATATCCTCTCTTTTTTTCTTCTTTTTATAATGTAAGGAATCGTTGAGGGGAAAAGATTTTCGAAAAACCAGTTTTGATAATGAAAAGAAGAACGAGAAAAAAAGGATAACGCGGAGACATTTTGAGTTTTTTCGAGAAGAGGGGATCTCCACTTCTAAAAATTAACTTGTAAGAACCGTACGTTAAAATAATTTACAATCCAGTACATTTGGTTCTATTTTTTTAAAGTTTAACTCCTTAAATCATTCTATAGAAGCAATAACTTTATTAAGACTCATGATTAGCATTCTGAATACTCTAATTAATTCGAGTTGAAAGAAAATGGAATTGCGAGAATTAAAAACAAATCACTCCTTCCGGATTTTTTTGGAAGCGAGCGTCATTCTAGTTTTAGTAACGAGTTTTTTTGTTATGACGCAGAATGACGAACCAGCTAGTGCTTCAGAAGCAAGTACTATGGACACTACTGAGATAGCATTAGGTGGTGGTTTAGATTTCTTTGTGAAAGTAGTTGGTGAATCCCAAGGTTGGATTCCAACTGACACTACTCGTGCAGGAAAAGAGGACCTCTTCTTTGGGGTTCAGTATT
>JAEOTY010000207.1 GCA_016839625.1 Candidatus Hodarchaeota archaeon | reverse complement strand
TTTCCATTGCAAAGCTAATCACACAAGGATCAATTAAAGGAGATGTTGACTTAATAAGACAAGCAGTAGCGTTAGATCCCGCAATTAAAGATCTTGACTTAGTAGAAAGATTGATAAACACCTATATCTCAGAGTTTAAAGATTATCTTCCCCAATTTTATTGAATTTTCGTCCAATACGATAATTATACCCTCCTGTTAACCTTTCGAGTGAACACTACAAAAGTGCATAAGATTACGAGAACTGTCAACACCCCTGGGGACATGGTTGATTGGCTTTCTATTGTTGTCTGAGTCGTTGTGGAAGATATTTGAGTAATTGGTTCAGAAGTCGAGGCTGATGTTGGAAGAGCACTGACTTCATTAGAAAGATTGCTTTCACCAATAGCATTAATTGCAGTTACTACGTAATAGTAATTTGTGCCTCCTATGACTGTAGTATCATTAAATTTTGTAGAGGTACTTATTCCTAGAAACATGTATTGGCCGCTTGTATTCCCCGGAGTAGTACCACGGTAGATATGGTAACGTACGATCGCATAACCTCCGTCTTTAATTGGAGGACTCCAAGATAATTCAACAAATCCTGGGCCACTAGTAGCAGAAAGACTTTGGGGAGCACTAGGTACTGAAGGTACATCCGACGAGTAATAGATGTTGACTCTTCTAAGAACAGGTGAATATGACTGGTTTATATCTGATTCAAAAACCACTCGATATTTTAAATACAACCCACTACCATAAAATGTAAAATCAGAAGTGTAATAACTGGAGTACTGAAAATCTTCGTCTTTCGTGGTATTTGATAAACCCAGTTGAACCCTTAATTCAGTACCAGGGGGTTGAGTAAGTGGGGTCCAATTGAATTCACCTGTAATACGGAGAATGTCTTTAAAACAACTTAATCTTGACGAAAATGTCCCACTCTGGTGAAAAGTACTTCCGACATAAACCCACGTATCCCCTAAGCTTTTACTATCATACCCCCCAAATAAGATTACTCTGTCAGAACCAGCAATATAAACCATAGAATGGCAAAACCTATTATTTGGGAGAGTTAGAGGAGTTTTTTGAACCCAAATATTCGTTGTTAGATCATAGGTCCAAGTATCATTAAGGTAGGAACCATCGTTCCCTCCAAATAGCAACGATTTGTTTGAGTTCGGATTATAGATCATAGAATGATCAGATCTTGCGCTTGGCTTATTTGCAGGATAAGTTTGATTCCAAGAATTCGTTGCTAAATCAAAGATCCAAGTACTATCAAGATAGGTACCATTAGTCCCCCCAAATAAGATCACTTTATCAGAATTATCATCATAGACCATCGAATGACGAGAACTGTTAGGAGGTTTCGTTGTAGGAGTTATTTGAGTCCAAGTATTCGTTGTCAGGTAATAAATCCAAGTATCATCCATGTAACTACTCCCGTCATAACCCCCAAAAAGAATAACCTTGCCAGAACTAGCAGTAAAAACCATGGAGTGACCAGATCTTGCCTTAGGCATTGTTAAAGGATTCATTTGAGTCCACGTGTTTGGTGTCAAATTGTAGACCCAGGTATCACTCAAGTAGGAACCATCGTACCCCCCAAATAAAATAACTTCTTCAGAGCCGACATCGTAGACCATAGAATGACCATCTCTCGCACTGGGTTTCGTAACAGGATTCATATTAGTCCAATTATTCGCTGTTACATTATACATCCATGTGTCATCAAAGTATTTAGCATCAAATCCCCCGAATAAGATCGCCTGGTCAGAATTAACATCATAAGCCATCGAATGACGATGTCTTGGAATAGGAGTAACTGGAAAAGCTTCAACCCAACGATTTGTAGTAAGATCATAAGTCCAAGTGTCACTATAGTGGTTCATCCCACCAGAGTAGCCATGAGTGTCACTTCCTCCGAATAAAACCGTCTTGCCACTATCGGCAGTATAAACCAGGCCATGATAATATCTTGCATTGGGTTTCGATACAGGATTCATTTTTGTCCAATTATTTGTTGTCAGATCATAAACCCAAGTGTCGTTGAAGTGGCTAGACCCGTTATATCCTCCATATAAGATCACCTTGTCAGAAACAGCATCGTAGACCATAGAATGCCCAAATCGTGCGTTCGGTCTGGATACGGGATTCATATTGGTCCAATTATTCATAGTTTGATCATATATCCAGGTATCATTGAGTGGTAGATAACCTCCCCATTGTCCATCTCCTCCGAATAATATTATTTTTCCAGAATTGGCAGCATAGACCATAGAATGACTATATCTTCCACTAGGTTTCGAAACAGGATTCATGTTGGTCCAATTATTCGCTGTCAGATTATAAGCCCATGTAGTACTTGGTAAACCCAAAGAAAATCCACCAAAGAGTATTACATTATCGAAATGGCTATTATAGGCTATCGAATGATAGTATCTTGAGCCAGGATTAGTTGCAGGATTCATATTCGTCCAATTATTGGTGACATAATCATAACTCCAAGTATCAGGTAATATAGAAGCATAATTATAGCCTCCATATAAGATCACTTTGTCAGAATTGCTAGCATAGGCCATTGAATGTCTATGCCTTACACTAGGACTGGTAGCGGGATTCATTTGTATCCAATTCTTTGCGTCCAGATCATAGACTAAGGTTTGTGCCATACCAGCAGGGTAAGAATATGGATCTAATCCTCCGAATAAGATAGTTTTCGCATTTTGACTATTATATGCATATGAGAACATGGACCTTCCCGTGGGTGCAATCGTTCCTGTTCTCATTTTTCTCCAAAAATCGTTAACAGATTCTTTGTCTAAAGAGAGAAGTTGGTCCTCATTTATTATCAAGTTATCCATAGTCCCTTCTAAAAACTCATCAACATCTTCAGTAATGATGTCTGAAGAATGAATAGCAAGATTTGGATTGTTCTCTTGGTTTACCCTCCCTATAGAATTCTTTATTGAACCTTGAAAAGTCCTCTGGAAATCATTTGAGGATTCGGAACTGTGACTCACGCCCATGAGATTAGGAATTTCAAATGTTCCTAAAATAAGAAGGCTTACAACGACAATAATGATTATTCTATTTTTCTTATTCAATACAAACATTTCAACAGTTCTCCTTAGATCAGAAGGAACGGTGTACTCATCCTATTACGATCATTTCTAAAATTATTAACTTATCGAAACACATCTGTCTGTTGGAATTCAATTACTACAGATTAAAAAAGAGGTCGTGGCTGACGCTAACTCTTCCTTTTGAAGATATGAAAGTACCTCTTTAAAATAAAGAATGGATAAAGATCAAGTGTTTAAACTTGAATCACAAAGATTATGAGTTAAACAATGAAGAATAACTGGAAACATTAAAGCAATGAAGCTTAACCCGAATTCAGAGAGACTATAGGTCACTCGAACAGGTTGGGAAGTGACAACGTTCCGAACAATAATCTTTCTACTCTCAAGTTGTTTCAAACGAGTTGTAAGAATTCTTGAACCTATCTTGGGTATTGCTTTTAATAGATCATTAAAATGAGGTTCTCCTAAAAGAGCAATTGTGAATAAGACGTCAATCATCCATTTTCCTTGGAAGACCCCTCCAATATCCTTCAAAATCTCTTTTTCGAGTTTTAATCGGTTTGAAATTTGAATATTAGGTACTTCTTGCTGAATACACTCCCGAGAAATGTCCTGTTGAAGACATCTGATACTTGTCTCTTGAATCAACGGAAATAAATCTACAAGCTCCTTGAATTGAGTTAAAATCTCTGCTTTAAGATTTTGGTTCTGTGAATTAGACATGAGTCCACATCAGACCAATAGGTATAAAAAAATATACTTAGTTGTAATTATGATTGATTCTAATTTTTAAGGGAATAATATCTTCATTCTATCAGTCTCTTATTTCAAAATAAAGAATGAAAAGTTATCCTACATATATGAAGGTAAATAAATGTTTGAACCAGAATATAGAGCAAGCTTTGGGGTACTTAGAAGAGAAATAGGATTTTGGCCAACCCTACAAACAACGATATCATCGATTCTAAAAACAAGGAAGATTCAGTTTAAAGATAATGATATTGATGACGAATCAAGAAGGAAAATAAATGTTCTCAAAAACCATTTTAACCTCTTTGCAATACTATTTAAGGAGCTGAAAAAGCGTTATGACGAAGAAAAAACACTAAATATTATGCATGAAATTTTAATACAATGTGGACCAATATTTATGCGTGGATTTAAACTTCTAGGTCCCCATGACGACCTTAGCAATTTTGTTCCTATTTATAAGAAATTCGAAAGCCAAAACCTGATATTTGATGTTATTGAAGAATCGTCACATCGTTTTGAAATAGTAGCCAGAAGATGCCTCATATATGAAGCATTTAAGGAACTAGGATTAGAAATAATAACTCAATGGATGTGCGACATCGCATTCCTGTATTTTAGTAACTATCATCCAAATATAAAATATACGAAAGATCAAATGATAGCTAAAGGGGATAAGTGCTGTCATGAAGTATTCACTTGGCAAAATTAAAAGCGTGAAATTTTTAATTGGAATATTAAGAATTGGTAAAATAAGTTAAAACAATCCTCATTAGATCAATACACCATATTAAAAAAATACCTAATCCAACGATCCAAATAAAAATAATTACTAGAGTTGTTTTTCTTCCAATTGGTACTTCTTTATGTTTTTCTTCCATTGCCTTTTCTCGACATTCTTCAACTACTTCTTTTGGAATTAACTTTAGTGCAATAGCAATACCGATTGGAACTAAGATTAAATCATCTAAATAACCTAGGACAGGAATAAAATCGGGTACAAGGTCAATGGGACAGAATGCATACCCAATGACGATACCTAAAAATAAACGTTTCCACCAAGATACCCGAGAGTCTTTATACACAAGGTAAAGAGTATAGGTTTCTTTCTTAAGGTCCTTAGCCTTTTGTTTTAACTTCGTGATCATGATTCTAATCAACTAGAATGTTCTAATAGTGTACTACTATGAAATATATAAATCATGCAAGTAATTGTATGTATCCTGTAAAAAGAATAAAAATACCGAGGAAAGACGAATATGACAAAGAAAGGTCGTGAAATAACGTATGGTCATGCGACTATAAATCCTAAGAATAATGTTGTTGCTGG
>JAEOTY010000206.1 GCA_016839625.1 Candidatus Hodarchaeota archaeon | reverse complement strand
TAGGTGTATTAGCAATTAGATCGTCATCTTCAGCAGTAATCGTAAAATTTGCACTCTTATAATATATCGGGTGAGTGTCGGTTCCTGGGCTAAAGGCAGGAGGGTCTTCTTCAGAATCAGCAACACAATTGAGCTCATATGGTTCAATCCAGTAGTTGTTAATTGTATCTACATAACCTTGAGGGTCTCCCCCCGTAGCTGAACCGCTAAAAGGTATAAATATCCTGTTAATTCCTTTAAGAGGAAATCTTCTGAAGGAATACCTGACATTAATCTCGCCATCAGACCAATCAATGTTTGTCAAAACGTCTTTGTAATCGAAGTGACCCCAATTGAAAGAAAAACCATTGTACGTTGACTCGTTATACATGGCAAACCAGGGTTCAGTTAGCACTGAAAGGTTAAATCTACGGAGATCAGGATTATTCTGCCAGCGAGAGTTGTTGGCTGCTAAACCTGGATCATTGGGACTGTAGATTGTATTGAAACCTAAACTACCTTTATTTGCTTTCCAAGGAGTTAATGAGATGTTCATACCATGATCGACGAACTTACTAGAGATTTCCAAAGATCCACCATAATAAGCAGTCATATCTATCGAAGCATCGACTTCACGACCCCCTGTAAGCCGTAAATTCTGAGCAATACCCGAAAAACCACTATAGAATGTATAGGTTCTAACTGCGTGCAATTCCTCAGCAATTCCATATGCACCATTATAACCTTTCCCTGAAACTGTTTGGATGACGGCTCGGACAGGTCCTACTTTAGCAATAGTTACTGTATCAGGGACATCATCAGTATGCCAACCATAGTCTCCGTCATAATCCATCTTACCCCAATACCAGCGAAAGTCGTCAGTAGCATTGTATTGTGCCATTACAACGTCCCAATTTTCATCTTTTAGGATGATGTGTTTCCAGGAGCTTTGTCGCCATCTCGCGTTGATATATAGGCATAGAACAAGACTATCAGTCTCAACCCACACTACTTCACCCACTTCATCGACAGCTTCTGAGAGTTTCCCTGATGTTTTGTTCACGAAGCTAATGTTATGTTCAGGAGGAAGCCAATCCTCAAATGTTTCATTATAAATGCCCTGTTCTAGGATAATATTTACATTGGGAGTTTGACTATTATTTATTCCAACATCTTCAACGGTCATCGTAAAAGATTTAGATGAACCTGGATCGAGATTTACAGGAAGTTGAAAAACGACTTCATCAACAAAACCATCATCATTGAGATCATCTGCTTGGGTCGGTAAAGGAGTTGCACCATCATAAACGATGGCAGTTTGTAGCATCGAGTATGGTAAAGCGAAATCTGTTGCTTGAATGACTATTGGAGTATTAGCAATCAATTGATTGTCTCTAGCAAGAATTTCGAATGTCGCCGCTTGGATTGTAGTTGAAGTACCAGCCATCGCATCCTTAGTGGGATAAAATATCGTATTATTGTTGGTTAATAATATGAGGGTTATAATAATACATAGTACGTAAATGATTGTCTTTATTCTACCCATTCCCTTCATCATAATTTCCTCCTATAAAATTCATCATTATATAAACGTCGAAGTATAAAAATTTTTCTTTAAACAGTTGTCAAGTAAAATTTCTTCAAAGACTTTATAATATCGAAATTGATTATCGATTTTCAATCGTGAAATATATCATGATCTAGAAAACTAATTAATATTTTATCAATATCTAAGGTGAAGTCAATGCGATTAATTCGTTACGAAGGAAATCCTATTGTAATTCCAAACCCGAACCATGAATGGGAGAAAGGGGGGGTCTTTAATTGCGGTGCAACGATTTTCAATGAAGAAGTTTTGCTGCTCTACCGTGCAATTGGAAATTACGATACGTATGTCTCTACTTTGGGATTAGCAAAGAGTAAAGATGGTTATAACTTCGAAACTTTTGCTGAACCAGTAATGAAACCTGAAGCAGAGTATGAGAGATTCGGGGTTGAGGATCCACGAATAACACTCCTTGAAGGAAAGTATTACATTACTTATACAGCGGTTAAAACTCCTGTTCCTAAGGGTGATGTAGAATTTCATATAGGAATTGCTTCTACAACTGATTTCAAGACTTTTGAAAGACATTGGACAATTATCAATGAATACCGCAATAAAGATGGTGTCCTCTTCCCTGAGAAGATCGATGATAGATATGTTTTGATCCACCGAGCTCCAGAACCGCATATGTGGATTGCATATTCCAAGGACTTGAAGAATTGGACGGATCACGAAAAATTTTTCAGCCCAATAGAAAACTCCTGGCAAGACTTCAAAGTAGGAGCTGGCGCACCACCAATTAAAACAGATCAAGGATGGTTAGAATTTTACCATGGAGTAGACAAAAATCTCCACTACAGTCTGGGTGTCATGTTGTTAGACCTAAAAGAACCAACCAAGATAATAAGCATTCTTGAAGATCCTATCCTGACTCCTGATGAAGAATATGAAAAAGTTGGCGATGTCCCTAATGTTTGTTTCACCTGTGGTGTGGTAGAAAAAGATAGCAAATATTTGGTTTATTATGGCGCAGCTGATAAGTGTATAGGCGTCGCAACAATCGACAAAACAAAAATTCTTCAGGTGTTATAAGGAAAAATTATCCAAACACTTGAGTTTTTTTTTGGTCATAAATCAGGATTCATTTTTTGAATTACTGTCATTTAGGAAAATCTCATGTCGGAAACTGACAAGCTGAATGATAAGAATCAACGCTTGATAATCGACACGCTAGTACTCAACAATAATTCGTTATTAATACTGGAACTGAAAAAAGAGACAAAGCTGGCTAATCTATACTTTTTCAGAGCATTGAAGAATTTGGAAAAAGAAAATATCATTGAAAAAGTTTCAAGAGAAGGAGAAACGTGGATCTCTTTAAGAAAATAAAATTTTGGTAATAATAGACCAATTTAATCTTGAATTTTAAAAAAAAAGAAAAGGGGGGAGGGATATTTATCTCCGTCGTCTTCTGTAGATGAAAACTGGTACCGCTACAACTGCTACAAGGAGTAAAGATAGAAGTTCAAACCCTGGAGTTGCTTCTGTGACCGTGGTAACAAGCTCTGTGACAAAGGTACTAACAGAAACAGATACACTAACTTCGGTTGATATCTCGGTTGAAGTTTCAGTTTCAGTTTCGGTTACTGTTTCGGTTTCAGTAGCTGTGGAGACCCATGGCTCTCTAATGAGGGAAGTGAATTTCAAAGCGTAGTCTTGCATCCAAGCTGTCTGGTTATTCGCCATGACTGTCTTATCGGTAGTCTTAATCGGTATTAAAATCTGGTCAAGACCTTTCATTGGGAAATTCTCAAAAGCGTACTTGACATCAATTTCACCGTCAGACCAGTCTATGCTCGTAAGCTTGTCAGCGTAGTCAAAATTACCCCAATCCAGGATAAATCCTTTCCCAGTTGATCCGTTGTACATGGCAAACCAAGATTCAGTTAGTGCCGAAAGGTTGAAGTGCATGATAGCACTGTTGTTCTGCCAGCGAGAGTTGTTTGCTGCTAAACCAGGATCGTTGGGACTGTAAATCATGTCGAAACCTAAGCTAT
>JAEOTY010000205.1 GCA_016839625.1 Candidatus Hodarchaeota archaeon | reverse complement strand
TAGAATACTGAAACAAAATCTCATTAAATCCAAGCAACTGAAAGAATTTAGTCAAATTGCTATTCAAATACTTAATTCTAAGAAAATTAGCTCTGAATCTAGTCGAAGAATTATTTTGAAGCGATTTAAGAAGTTTGTGCCATCTGCTGATGACATTTTGTTAATAGGAACTGAGTCTGATGAAGATATCGATCAAATCCTCCAGGAAATTAAAGACGACAAAAAAACGGTTCATTCGATTGATAACGAAGTAGAAAAAATCCTTGAAGAAGTTAAAAGGAAAAAAGACTTCAAATAAGAAAAGACCCTTCAAGAAAGATTTCATCTTACAAAAAACCCAAGATTGTAGAGATAAAAGAGCGAATTCCTGTTTCAGATGATGGAAAAATTTTACGAGCGCTCTTAAAAAGAAATTCGAAAACGTCTGACTGATTGTTTTTATCCTAATTGAGCGTAGATTCAGGGATAATAATTAGTAAGAATTTTTAAACTTAGTTCATGAAAAGCTTTTTCGACATTTTCACCTGTTTTTGCTGACGTTTCATAATAAATTATGTTCTCATTTAATTGACCAGTTTTACTTATTAATTGCTCTGAAATGAACTTTCTAGCTGTTTTAGCGTCGACAAAATTGTCACTCTCTTCCTGTAAATCAATTTTGTTGCCAAGTACGATTACAGAAATATTTGATGAGCCAGAATGTTTACTGAGCTCTTCCATCCATTTTTTTAAATTTTGTAATGAATCTGGTTGAATAACATCAAAAACTAAGAAAGCTCCTACAGCATTTTTATAGTAGAGTGCCCTTACATTTTCGAACGATGGTTGACCTGCAAGATCCCAGATCTGAAGTTTTATTTTTCTTGTTACACCTTTTTTTGTTATTTTTAATTCCTTTGAAACAAAATCTGCCCCAAGGGTTGGTAAGTAATCGCCCTGGAAGCCGTGCCCTACATATCTATCTTTTAATGAAGTCTTTCCCACCTTTCCATCGCCACATAAGCAAATTTTCGCGAATATTACCAATATTAAGCATGGCTCCGTTAAACAAAATGATTAGTTTCTAATTGATCCAAAATATAAACCCAATATAATAGACTAGTCTTATTTTTCTTAAAATTCATATTTGTTATTAGTTAGGGATATTTATTCATTGAAGGAAACTCAGGATTTAAACATTTTTAGTTTCATGATCTCCGAATATTCTTCAAAGACCATTAGTGTGGGTTCGAATTACTCTGATTCAAGCAGTTTCAACACAAATGAAGTTCTTACAAAGTGATTTTTTATAAAAAGATAAGATTTTAAAGAAATTACCTTTCACACGATTTAATGATCTCCACATCTGGAGAACACCCTATCCAAAGAGCATCATATATTGTTTCAGATGGAATTTTAAGCAGTTTTGTCATAATATTCCTTGCATCGTTGAATAACATCTTTCCAGGATGGTCCAGCATTTTTTTCTCCATAGCTTCATCAAATAACTTGACTTCTGCCTGAGGGTTTATACCATCAATTTTGAGAGATGTTTGAGTAACAACTAATCGTTTAAGTGCATTGATCCCTGCTATAGAAATCGGTACTGTTTCCAATCCTCTTTTCAAATCCTCATCAAATTTTTTCAATTTGTTTGTATTAATGATAAAAGGCATGAGTAAGGCGGTAGGGAAGTACTTACAAAGAATGCTTGCCATTTGAGGGCCATATAAAGCCTCATCAACTACACCCAGATTTGGAATATAAATTTCTTGTTGGAGCCCTTTAATTGCCTGATAAAATGTCTCCTTGGCAAATTTTGAAGGTTTCTGCTTGAGAAATACAAATATTCGATAACTTGGTGATGCTACGATCATGATTTGGAATTGTTGCTGTTCAATAACGCTGATTCGAATATTCTCATCCAACTCAGCAATGATACCAGAATCTATTCTTTGCTCCTGAACCTGTCGCATAAAATCAGATTGGAAAGATTGAAGAAATGAATCAATTCCAACAGAAAGACCACTAAGCGTGTCATCCCACCTTTCATCTTTCTGATACAAAACATTTGTCACAGAATATACAGGAATACCGACATCTGTACTAATTAAAATTGAGTAAATATTAGAGATTAAAGCTAATTTATCTTCAAAGTCTTTGAGTTTTTGATATTTTACGCTTCTTTTTCTTTGAATTGTGATCCCCCCATAAAGTAAAATCACTAAAGCAATTATTGTTCCTAAGACAGTCGTCGCGATTTGTAATAACGAAAGGCCTGAGAAGGGTGGGGGTTCCGTTGGAGAAAGAAATGTAAAATCTTTCAGAGAGGAGGTAAAAGTATTTCTTATATCGTGTATCTCAACAAACCACTCTAATCTCCCAGATTCGGAAAAGGTCAATTCTGTAATATACAAACTCTCATTGAAGCTCATTTCGATCGTATTAATTTGGCTACCTACTCCTCCATTGCTTTCGAGAAGATCAAATTGGTATTTCAGGAGAACTTTAGTAACCCCTGATCCCCAATCTGAAACATTTGCCCAGATAATTAGTGTTGTTTCATTAAATTGGCCAACTCCACTTGAATGGAGGACTGGTTTCCAGTAATCAAGCACTTGACTAGAATTTGAGTATTGACGCGAATTATAAAAACCTCCAAGAACCCCATCATCAATTACTTGCATGATATAAGAGAAATTATGACCGTATGTGATAAATTGATCATAAACATGATGAGTTCCATTAGAATTCATGATTTCTTCTTCAACTATCGAAGTTTCTAGAGTTTCATCCATAACTGACAACGTAATATTATGATCTTTAAAAGTGTGCTCTTCAAAAGTGTCATTGATTCGGATCCAAAATCTTACTTCTCCAGGATTCAGATTTAATATGTTGAAATCTACACCAAAATCTATAGCTGTTGTCGGGAAGAAATCTAATGTTTTTCGGGCTAATACAGGAGTTTCAACAACATTTAGAGCTTCATCAAAAATTTTCAAATAATAATTAAAGGAATTATTGCATATTAATTGAGTTGAATAAATATAATGTGACCCATTAAAATTCATTTCAGGGGTCCGATTTAACCATTGCAAGCCATCAAAATATTCTAGTGAAATATTTACACCCGCAATATTCCCAAAGGGATCATGAACTTCAGCCCAAAAATACAGTTTTGAAGCAGTATGATTAATTAACTCCTCGGAATAATTAAACGTATTATAGACAGGAGGAGT
>JAEOTY010000204.1 GCA_016839625.1 Candidatus Hodarchaeota archaeon | reverse complement strand
TATGGTATGTATTCAGTAGAGGAAGATCGTAGAAAACGCGAGCTGTCAGAACAGCACCGTATCCTAAGGAAAAAGGCCCGTGAGAATGAATCAAATCAAATTTTTCTTTTCGTATAGCTTTTGTAAAGAATAAGCTTGGAAATGCCTGGGAATATCCTGGATATGCTGGGAAGGGAATACTTCTCAGTTCATAGATTGGAATCCCCTCTATTTTGAAAGGTATACTCTGTTTCATCTTAGGTACAAAAATAACAAATTCATGCTTATTACGCAAGCTTTGAACTTCATTTATTATAGATATGACTACTCCGTTGAGATTTGGTACCCATGAATCTGAAAATATAGCTATTCTCAACGTGTCAACCCCATATCAAGTTATTTAATTTGTCAAAATTTATTTTCTAGCCTCTAACAGCTTTAAAATCATATGTATAAACTGCTCTTTCTTTAGAAAAAAATCTTATGGTATGAGATTTCTCTTCTGTTTTGAAGACTACATACTAAAACCATGGGATTCCATTAAGAACAGCGAAATCACCCACTAGAGGAGTTAATTCTCATTTATTTGAAGATTAGGATGATAGTTGAAGATATTGAACGTTATCGTCTGGTTTGGCTATTTTCTTTAGCTCTTGTACTATTCCTTCTGGAATGGCTTCGGGGTTTGGAGAACAAGCCGCTGCCATACGATGGCCACCTCCACCAAACGTTTTTGCAACGATCGAAACATCATAGAAAGACTGTTCGGATTTTGCAACACGGAAACTCACACGTAATCCCTCCTGTGGAGATTTTGAGTAGATAAGTGCAATAACAGCTACATTTTTTTTGAAAAAGGGTCGAAACAATTCTTTTGCGAGTTTAGCAGGAATTTCTTGCCGAGTATCAAGAATTAAGATTTTAGGTAATATTGGGACATTCATAAGGAATTTATTGATCTTTTTATGAGTTTCCTCATATAAATCATGAACTCCATGATACTTCTCCTCTAACCATTTTGTGGAAAGAATTTGACGGCCTTTATCAGCTAATAACTCACTAATGTGACGTAAAACAGTAGTATTATCACTATTCATACTTAATACGATATCTAATGGATGATATCCATGAGGCAACTCTGCGATGTCTGCTAGATGACCAAGTTGTTTTATTTCTTCAGCAATTGAATCGTTTTTATACTGTAAAAACGAAAAAACAAGATCAGTCGCTGAAGATGCGTCTGGATCAACCCAATCTTCTTCTGATAACCTGTTTAATTTTTTTAGATTCTCATAATTCGATAAATGATGATCAATGTTAACAGATGTCCCAATTTTTGGCAAATCACACGTATAATCAACAGTAAAACCAGCAGCAGATAATTCTTTAGCTTTTTTGACTGTTAAGTACTCGATATCTATATCAAATCCGAATTTTCGTAGAAACAAAGCTGCACAACAAATACCATCAAAATCTGTGTGAGTGGCAATTTTCACAATTCTTTCCCACATTTAGGGCAATATTTCGATTCCTTTGTGTATTGTGGAGTATGACATTGTGGACAAGAATCCAATGTATCTAGGCCTGCGTGATTTGGGGTGCGTTGTTGTTTTTGCAATTCAAGGGCGACTCGCTGTTCAATAGGTGATTGTTTTTTAGGTTGTCGGGCGGCCAGTAGATAGTAAGCTGCTCCTAAGACGATGAAACTCCCAAATATTAGTAATAAGAATAAATTCTGAGAAGAAGAATCTTGAACCTCAATGATATACAAACCATTGGTTGGAGCTTTGCCTGGAACTACCAGATTCAACCACAGAAGAGCTTGGCCTGCAGCCATTGGTTTCCATGACCCAATATACATATTTATAGATTTTTTAAACATAATCTGACTGAATGATTCATTGTCTTCTATAATTGTACCATTAAAATAACCTTCAATGAAATCTGGTTCATCTATTGTTATCTGAATCCTCGTTGACCCACCTATTGTAGGAGAAGAAGTAAGAAGCATGTCTAAAGTTAACTGTTGGTCTTGGATCATCCAGCGGAATATGCGAGTAATTACTGCAAGGTTTTCTCTCCTCGGATATACTCCAAAATCGTCAAAGGGAAGTATTCCACCAAATACAACTACTCTTCCATTAGATTCTGAATCTTCCCAATATCCAGCAACGTGATATTCCTCTTTATTAGATTGATTAATTACTGTGGCAAGGACTTTAGCTCCTTTTTCAGATGAAACATCAATAGTTGTGCCAATATAATCAAATTCCCAACCTTTTTTCTCAAAAATTGGATCAGCCAATGCTGTTGTAGCCACTGTAAAGCGAGAGAGATTTGTCAAATCATTCTCAATGCTTAGTCCATATGGGTCCAGAAGCCTATTTATTGATGCTTGATTAGAAAGAGTCTCTGTTCCGTCCTCCTGTTTGGATGGATAGGAAAGAACTAGGAGTGAATGACCCTCTGCAACCCATTGATGTATTAAAGTGATTTCTTCATCCGATATTCCGAATTCAATGTCAGCTAACATAAGAATATGTTGATTCTTTAAATCTTCATCTGTTAATTTACCAGATACTCCTTTGATGGTATTTAGCGATCCTATAGCTTGTAATAAGCCTGTTGAGGGAACTGCACCTGATGTGTTCATCCCGTAGTACAGTTCAAGAAAGTGTTGTAGTTGACTAAATCGGCCAGTGGGGCCATCAGGAATGAAACTATCATTATCGTATCCTTGATAAATTAGAATATTTCCCCCTGGATAACGATTTTCAATCATAATTGATAGATTAACATTATACAGGTGAGTAGATCCTGAAAATTCGAAAGAGATATTTCCTTCTCGTTTTGCCATGTTCATGTTTTTGGGGATAGCTATGGAAATATTTAGGAAATTCAGACCTATACTCATATTTCTTGAAGGAATTCCAATAGTTACATTGATAGGTGAGATTTCACTGGTATTCACATAAATTAATGTGCTATTAATCGTTGTATAGAGGCCTAAGCGATATGTTCTATTTAATCCATTAACAGCATGACCAAAATAGGTGAAATCGGACGATAATTTCCGAGGCGTAAAAGTAAAAAGGGGTTGGGAGTCAACAGAATCCAATCGCTTGTACGCGCTGGAAACATCTAGAAAACCATTCCCTTGGTAAATTGGAGAAGTATTATTCATGAATTTTGCTGTTTCAAGGAGCACTGCTTTTAACATCAGTGGAGATGCTGATGGAAAAGCTTCCTGTAAAAGAGCCAGACCTCCAGTGACGAAAGGAGCAGCAAACGAAGTACCACTATTATTAACAACCTCGCCATTGTGATCTAGGGCTGTAATATTGACCCCTGGTGCTACTAGATCTGGACCCATTAATCCCGAGGGCCGTGGTCCTCTTGAAGAGCTTATTGGGATGAGTGTATGATTGTAAGCCATCCCAACTGCAATTGTTTCAGCAAAAATTGCTGGCGATGATAAGCTGGAGCCGAAAGGTCCATGATTTCCTGCAGAGAATACTGTTGTAATATTTTTAGATGTTAAATTAGTAATTATTGTAGAATTTAAAGCTTCTAAATTTGGTGACCCTAATGAAGCGTGTATTATCGATACATTGAGATTAAGAGCTAATTCTAAGCCTTCTTGAACCCATTCAGCTTTGGCATAACCCGATGAATCTGATACTTTAATACTAATCAGATTAGCATCAGGAGCAATTTTAGAAATGATCGATCCAACAAAAGTTCCATGACCATTATCATCATTAACCTTACTGGAGTTGGTTATCGTTGTATAGTTTCCAACCAAATTTGTGATCCAACCAACCTCATTAACACCTGAATCTAAAATAGCGATAGTGACATTTTTTCCAGTAAATCCAGCACTAATAATAGTTTGGGGGTTTATAAGTTCAAAATTTGACTCGAAGTCAGCAGCCTCGGCCTCTATGCCCTGAATTTCGTGAGTTTCATCATTACCCATTCCAAAAAACGGTATTAAGTTTGAAAATCCAGGTACATCAGTAGAAAAATCCTGATTTCGATTTGAAGAATTAACAATTGACATGGGTTGAAGATGCATTGTTGAATTGAAGCTACAGAACAAAAGGGATAAGAATAGAGTAGATAAAATGCAAAATCCGTACTGCTTGAATTTGATACAAATACACCTCAGGATGTTATCCGTTTTCCAGTACTAGCGAAATTAGCCTAGTATTGTAAATATATCGGCAATTGAATCGATTTCCGCAGTAGGTAATATTGTTTTTTTCAGGTGGTTATCTGAAATACCCGTTTTGACCAATATGGTGTCCAATCCAGCATTCATTCCTGCTAAAATATCAGTAGCTAGCCGATCACCAACATAAACTGCATCTGAGGGATGGTAACAACCCATTTCATCAAGTGTTAAGTCGATCAGGAAGCGATTAGGTTTACCGATGATTATATCGGGATCTTTACCACACGCGTTTGCGAGGGCTGCTATTCCCGCGCCTGCTCCAGGGACCAGAATATCTTCATAGGGGTAGCTATTATCGGGATTCGTTCCAACAAAGAGACCACCATCATTGAGAATTATACGCATTGCATCTGCCAGTTTTCTCCAGGTTAATTGACGATCCCAACCAATGCATACTCCTTTTAGGTGGGGTTCATATTTTTCTGTTACATAAATTTTTTGTGCTTCTAATTCTTCTCGTAACCCCTTTTCACCAATCATAAAAATTTGATTTTCATTTCTTTCTTTCAGATATATGGCTGCACCGTAAGCCGAGTTTATTATCGTATAATTCTCAGGATTGAACTCCAATGCTTTAAATTTTTGTTTGAAACCTAACCGAGATAAACTTGAGTTATTCGTAACGAACCCTAACTTTATTCCCTTTTGTTCCAGTTTTTCCAAACTCGCTTTTGCTCCCTCAACTACTTGATTTCCCTTCCAAACAACACCATCACAATCCAAAAGAACATAACTCTTATTGCTTAATTTTCCTTCCAATTTCTTTCCTATCCAAACTGTTAACTCACTTGAAATTGAGTAAAAAAGGATCGAGATTGTAACTGTTTTTTTAGATCCTTTTGATCAGTTATTAGTCTATCCAGGAATGATTTGGCTTTTTCTGGTTGACTCAGTAATAACCACGATTTTAGTAATAATTCAAGATCTTCTATTTGAGTGGGTTCAGTTTCTACAATTGGTTGGAGTATTTCAATGGTTCTTCTAAATTTTTGCAGATCAAATGCCAATTTTGCTGCTAATCGATTCCCAGGAAGGTGTTTTTTATCAGTACTTGCCACCTCATTGGCTAGGGTAAACGCTGTAGTCAAGTCATTTTCTTGAATGGATAATAAAGCCAGCTGAAGTTTGCTTTCATGAAATTCAGGGTCTAACTCTAAAGTCCGTTGGAATTTTTTTTTGGCTTGGTTGATATCTTTTAATTGTAACAATGTCATTCCTAAATAGAAATGTACAACTGGATTATATTTATCAAGACGTACAGCATCTTCCAAGGCACGTTTTGCACGATAAGGTCGGTTATCTTCTAAGAAAAGCTCTGAAAGTAATAATGCGATTTCTAAAGTGGGTTTTCCATATTTCTTTGCTTGGTAAAGTGTGTCAATAGCCTCTTTTCTTCTATCCAAATTTTTTAATGCTCTTGCCATATTAGTAAAAAGACTTTGAGGTGGTTTTTTTGGACGAAACAAAGGTAAAGCTTGTTGATATGCGTCTAAGGCTTTGGACCACTTACGACTGGCGTGATGTGCGACACCTAGTCCATATTTCGCATGAGGTGATTGTGGAAAACGAGATGACAACTCTTCATAAATAATAATGGCGCTTTTGTACTCCTTTTTATCTAATAATGCCTGGCCAAGAAGTAGACCCGAATCAGGATGATTCACTGTTTGAATAGATTTTTTTAAAATTGTTTCAGCTTTCAGTTCCTCATTTTGCTCGTTCCAGACCAATGCCAATTCTATTGGGATTTGGTGTGATTTAGGGAGTTCTTTTTGAGCTGCTTCAAGAATTTTTATCCCTTTCTTGATTTTCCCATTCTTCCTGTGAGCACGGCTGAGTAAAATGGGAATTTCAGGATCTTCCTTGTCTAATCTTTTCGCCTGTTCAAAGCTCTTGACTGCCTGTTGGTAATCATCAAGCTTAAACTCGATTAGACCCTTTTTCACCCACAATTCAGAGTTTTTCTTATTCAAACTTACTGCACGAGTGAAAGCTTCTCGTGCTTTAGTGAGATGCTTTAGATTAGTCAATGCTATGCCATAATTAGCCCACAATCCAGCGTTTTGTTGCATCTCTTTATCAGTCAAGGCAGCTTCGAATTTTCTACGTGCTTTAGACCATTTCTTTCTATTTAATGCGAACATACCTGACTGTACAAGCTTTAGGGGGTCTTTCGTATCCTTTATTCTTCTTGTTCTCATCTAAATACATCGTAGGGGTTTTTTCGCTATTATTACATTATTTCAAGGAATGAGTATATTTTTTTTGTAGAATTGTACGCGATAAGTTTTCATTACCAGCTTAAATTAATTTTGCTAAATAATTGTCTTGAGTTAATATCGATACGTAAAAGTTCCTCAATGATCTATCTTCTTGGAATTGCATAAAAAATCGATCGAAAAATCAAAAAATCAAACGGATGAAAGAGGTTCGGATAATTCTTATAAAAGAAAAGTTTTTAACTTACCAATTTTAATTCTTCAATCTTAAAGAGTTAACAACCAAATAATGAATTTATATCGAATCATTTCCGATTTCGGAGCTATGCAATACCAGCGTAACAAAGCACCTTTTTAGGGTGATTATTATCATTTACACTTGTACTCTAGTAACCATTAGAGTTACTTACTCAGTAGGAAAGAGAAAAGGTGGCACAATACAGAAAAAATCCGGCAGAAATTTACAAGAATGATCAAAAACCCAATGTAGAAGCAACATCAACGAAAACTGCTGATGAGGAAGAACTTCACCCTTTAGAATTAAAATACGGTAAAGAACCAAAGATCAAACTCGAAGACCTTTGGCATTGGCACTAGCTTCTCATTCTACTTAATTTTTTCCTCTAATTTTATTCATTCTGAGAGATTACTGGCACTCGTATTTGTTTCTGTCGTCAAATTCTTGTTGTTAAGAAAAGAGAATGGAGAAAAAAGAAAATTACTGTAAAACGAATTTTTACGAAAGGGGGATTCTAACGACTTTTTTCGATTAAATTACAAGGTCAAGAACTGATTAGAATAACTTTCATGTCGCTAAAGTCTTATTTGACGATTATAAGTACCATTCATAACAACAATCAGGAAGGAAGAAAAACCTATCTACCTATGTACACTAGTGAAAAGAGTCAATATATTTGAAATAAGCAACTGTCAGAATGCCTGTTGTTTATGATCATCTATCTGGCTCTAATTAACTCTTTCTATTACTTTTTATAACTCTGGTATTAATGGCACCATCCGTGCGTAAGCTGCTAATTGATAGTGATAGTTTATTTTTTTGATTGCTTCTAATGAGAGTCCAGTATCCTCTGCAATTTGTTTCACAGAAAATCCAGATTCTACCCGTATTAAGATCCGATCCACCTCTTCAGCGGAAAGATTAAAGAAATAATTGTAGCTTGGAGGGGGTGTAGCCACTTTGGAAGCTAAAAACTCTTGAAGACCGAGATGGTTGGCAAGTTGAATGACTTGAGTTTGATAGAGACTGGCTAAAGGTAAAAAATCGGCCGCATGATAAGTCCCAAACTTAGTGAATAACCCTAAAAGCCGTTCAGTTTTATTTACAGACCCAAGAAATGATCGATTTTCAGTTTCAGCTAAGAGAAATGCAAGAAGCACTCGCAACCGAATCTGACTCTTATAATGGGCAATAAGTCTTTGAATGTATTTTTCTCTTTGTGTCGATGGTTTTATCAAGGGTGCAGCAAAAATTTTTTGTTCGATTTCTTTTCGAGCCATCTGCCGCATTAAATAATAACTTAAATTATAATTCATTGCTGGAAAAGTTTCAGATAAAGTTATACCCTCTTTTAGGCCATATCTTCCAGAAAACACATCTCTGATCTCTTTGAGGATTTTATCTTGATTGATAAATACAATATTCTCTTCTGGAAGATCTAAATACCGATTTATTGCCTCTAGATCCATTTGTTCCCGAGGTTGTTTATTAACAAATCTTCCTTTTGTAACTACTAGCTTCACATTATTCCTTCCTACAGCTTCAATAGCAAGGTGGACATTTGTGACTGACTCTACAGAGTATTTATATAAAACGAGTAGTCCATCGATATCTCTTTTTTCCAATGTAGAACGAATGAACGCTACAATCTTTGATTTGATAACAGGTGCATCAATTCTTAGCTTATCATCGAAGTTCATTTTCTTTCTCCATGATTTTCTCCTGCGTGAAAAGTTATTCTCTTCACTCATTAATCAGAGATGGTTGGCTAAATTTGGTTTTTCAGTCCAAATTAATGCTAAATTATCTATCAATTCAGAATATCTGATTCGTAGATGTTGATTGAATGACTCCATTTCCTCTTGGACAACAGTAATCCATTTAATCAGGATTTCTAAGATGATTAAATCACGCTTAGCTTTTTCTAATTGTTTGGATTCTGTACTCAAGGATTTCTTCCAATACTCACGAATTTGGACTAACACATTCTGTCTTTCAGGTAAATTTATAGTAAAATTGTTTAGTTGGTGAGTCAACAATTCCAGAAATGTCGTTGGCTCAACTTGATATTCCCATTCCAGAGATCCAGGTCGACGTCTTCTGTTGATTAGATGCAATTTTACTAATTCCTTTACAATCCTACTGATTGTAGAAGGATTAACCCTAAATTTCTTGACAAGGTCTTTTTGAGTAATAATTCTTTTCGAAGTGTTAAGTACACATAAACCGTAAATCCGTCCTAATAGAGGTGAGTTACCACTATCATACATGATGTCCTCGAAGAAATTCATCATCTCTTCTTCTATATTCATGATTTCCTCAAGTTCTTTTTCTTTTTCATGATTCCCCAAATCTCTTCACATTCCTGTTATCCAAAAAATGAATTTATATATTTATTGCAATTACTGGGAATTGAAGTTATTGCATTATTCTTGCAAAAACAAGGAAATCTGAAGAAAAAAAGGCACGGTCTGAAATTGTTTAATTCCTACAGGAAATCGCTCTGAAAATTGAAAAGGGTGTTGTTAAGCTTGTTCAGGGAGAAGAAAGTGTGGAACTAATAATACCCGAAAACTTGACTCTTGAAATCAAGCTTGAAGAAAAAATAAAGCAAAATAAACCAAAAAAATGCAATTAGAAATTGAATTAGAATGGTATGAAGGAAAAGAAAAGGAATCTATTCAACTAGCTTAGAATGTTATTCGATCATGGTACGGAATCAAGTTTAAAAAGGGAAATCCATACCAATCTTCCCCAAGTGGGGTAGCAATAGGCCTTGCTGCAATGGTATTTAATCAGTTCATGTCATTAGGGATGAACAATCAAGGGTCGTTAATAATCAATGTAGTTGGTTTGGGAGTAATTTTATCTGAATTGGGAGGACCTATATTAGTAAGGAAAGGGCTTATCAGATCTGGAGAGGTAAAAAATCAGAATGAAAGGTATTTACATTAAATGGATGAGAACAAGATGGATTAAAAGAAATGGAGTAAAGATTATGAGTGGATTAGAAAGTTCATGAATGAAATTAGCCAAAATTCGTCGAGTAGTAAAAAAAAAGAAACAGATGAGAGTAACTTCTGTAAAAGTTGTAACTATTATAAGAGTCAAAAAGAGAAAAACAATTTTTCAGAAAATGACAGACATTGTATGTGTACAGGATTGGGGTAGTATATTATTAAATTTTCAAAAGAAATGAAAAATATTGAGTAAAGACTAATATAATTCTTTCATAATCGTCTGTAATTCTAAAAGTCTTAAACAAGAAAATAAATGTGTTAAGAAAAATTCCCTTTCGAAGGAAAATCTCTCTACTAGGTGATTTTAAGTGGATTCACTACTAGAATTACTAATAATACTTATATTTGCGTTGACACTTCTATTAATCATCTCTGAACGTGTTCATAAAACACTAGCAGCAATGATGGGTGCTGGATTTGCACTAATCATCGCAATAATTCCTGATAGTGGCGGTACCGTTCTAATCCCTGATGTAGAACATCTTTTTGAGCTCTTGGAAGTTGATCTACTTCTTGTAATTATAGGTATTACTCTTATGGTTGGAGTAGCGAGAACAACGGGATTATTTGACTATACCGCAATTGTAGTTTTAAAAAAAAGTGGTAATAACCAATATAAACTACTATTCGCGTTATGTTCTTTGACAGTAATCTTTTCTGCATTGTTAGATGCATATATGGCAATAATATTAATCGGATCAATCACGATAGTTGGATGTGAGGCATTAGACATTAATCCCAAACCCTTTATCTTAGCAGAGGCAATTTTTGCCGACCTTGGGGGAACAATGACTCGCATTGCATCCCCTCCCAATCTCATTATTGGTGGTCATTTCGATGTGGGTTTTGTCGAGTTCTTTATTTTAACAGCTCCCTTTGTGTTCATCACTGGGATTCTAACGTATATTTTTTGGGCTTATCTATTTAGAAAAGATTTTTCGAAAAAGATTTCTCGAAGCAACTATGAAGAAATTCTATTAATTGATGAAAAAACGATTGTAAGCAATCAGAAGGATTTTAATATTGCGGTAATTATTCTTATTCTAACTATATTTGGTTTTGCAATCGCGTCATTCTTACCTTTTAAAATTGAATTGGGGTATATTGCGATCGCCGGTGGTTTTGTAATGCTTGGATTCATTGGTGAAAGTGTGGATCAAGCTTTAGAAAAAGTTGAATGGTCTTTAGTATTTTTTATGATTGGTCTTCTCACAATTGTGGGCGTTGCAGAGAAAATTGGTATCTTGGAAATTCTAGCGATACCAATTGAGTTTTTGTGTGAAATAAATCTTCTAGGAGGGATTATCGCTCTACAGTGGGTCAATGCTCTAGCATCAGCCGTATTAGACAACATTCCTGTGGCTTCTGTAATGACTACAGTTATGGATACATTATTAGAGGATTATCCTGCTCTTCCATTTTATCCACTTTTACTATCTGTCGTTATTGGGACGAATTTGGGTGGAAATATCACACCGATCGGGTCAGCTTCGACCGTTCAAGCAGTATCCTCATTAAACAGTCTAGATAATCCACAATTTAGAGTTACATTCTTAGAGTTTGTGAAATATGGAGGAGCTACAGCTATTTTGCAATTAATTATAGGAACCTTTTACATCATTGGGATATGGTGGCTTCAAATATAAGGGTAAAAGAGGAACAAAAATGGATAACTTTGAAAACTCAATCAAGAAATTCCAAGAAATCTTTAAAAAATCAAAGGTTTCCGCCCAAATAGATATCAAGAATATTCTACTAGTTCTCGATGAAACTAAAGAGCGAGAGGATTGTATTTTTAATTTAGTTGAACAGCTGAATGAAAGAACGAATGCAAGTTTTATTTTCCTTCTTGCTGTTCGAGGTTATCTTTCTCAAGCAGGTGATGCAAATATTAAACTTGAAACTCTTCCTGAATTAATAATTAGAATTAAGAAAAGGTTCTCAGGAGAAAAAGAACTATTTGATGTTGCTCTTATTCCTGATGAGAAAGAAACACCTTTTAATCGGATGAAAGAACTGATTCAAAAAAGAAGAATAGATCTAATAGTAATTCCAGCTCCTTTCACCTTATTTGCATTAGAAGAAGAACCAGAACTAGCTAGTCTAGGAACGACAATAGATCAAGTTATAACAGAATATCTTTTCAAATGGAGAATTCCAATTTATTTGGTATTAAAACCCCAAAAAACACCTGTTAAAGATATCAAGGTGTTAATAAGAAGCTCAATATTCCAAAATGATTTTCTTGGGTGGTTAATCGCTTTGATCGAAGATAATGCTCAAATCGATGTCTATTATTCGAAGTTAGTGGAAGAAAAAGAATTAAAAAGAATAAAGCTTTTCTTCAAAATAATCAAGGATAAGCTCGAAGAAGATAATAAGAAAATAGAATTACAGATCAATCAAGGCCCTATTTATCTGAAGGATTTCTGTTCGATTATACCAAAAGAACCTGATTCTCTCATAGTGTTTCAAGCAATCGAGAGAATCGAAAATGATGCCGAAGTAATAACTTACTCACTCTGTTCACAAAATTCTAACGCGTTAATTTTCCCCCCAACAGAATAGTAACTAATTAATATTAACTCTATCATTCTGAGTTTTTATAAGTCATTTTAGATAGAAAGAGTTATTTTGAGATTTACATAGGCTCCTTATACTATCTAGGAAGAACCTTTATTGATTCTGAAATTTATCATAAATAAAATAGTGAGGCTGGAATACTTCTTTCCTACATTTTCTATTTAACTTTAGTAGAATTCTCTATAGGTCACTTTTTCGATGAATTTGATCTAGGAGATTTTTGTTTAACACTTTTTGAGTACAATGGTGGTTTTTGACGACAATGATGAAAAAGTAAATAGATCATATAAGAGGAATGTGTTCTAGAGGAATAAATTTTATTTATAGTGATAAAAAATCAAATAAGAGGTAAGACATATGCGTTCTTTTCCGTTTATACAAACCAGTGTGTTCACAGACGGACGATATCCGTTTTCTGGCAACCAACTTGCTACTTTTTGGAAACTTTCTGAGAATGAGTTGTCAACTGAGGAAATGCAAGGAATTACTCGAGAAATGAATTTTTCGGAATCAACGTTCGTATTACCCTCGAAACTTGAAAAATGTGTCCGAAAGGTTAGAATATTCACTCCAGGTAAGGAAATACCATTCGCTGGCCATCCTACATTAGGAACAGCGTTCGTGTTAAAAATGCAAAATATAATCAGCCCTACTGACACGAAAACTTATTTGGAACTGGGAATTGGCCCTATAGCTGTTGAATTTCGAGACCAAGTGATCTACATGCACCAGGAGAAACCTGAGTTTTTAGAAGAGTTTCAAGATACAACAGCAATAGCAAAGATTTTGGGAATTTCGACTGAATTGATTTCTGAGAAAGGTCCTATGCAGTATGTATCAACGGGGTTTCCATTTCTAGTTGTTCCCCTCACCTCCTTAAATGCAATACAAGCTCTTCGCCTAGATTCAGCCCTATTAATAGAAACTTTAGAGAATTTTCCCTCCCAGGAATTGTTAGTTTTTACACCTGAAG
>JAEOTY010000203.1 GCA_016839625.1 Candidatus Hodarchaeota archaeon | reverse complement strand
AGAAGTCCACGATATGAACATCACCGATCTTGAGAGAATCTCGAAAGATATCATAGATTGAGGTGATAGTACCATCTTTCACCATTTGACCAACCTCGGTTCGTGGAATCCACGAATCAAGATCTACTGTTGTGGGACTTCTTTCTCTTTTGGTCCTGCTCATAATAATTCACATCACAATGATCTCTAAGTATTAATGATTTTTAGTTTGAATTTCCTTCTTGGTTCCATTAAAAGTCTGGGGAATCTTTATTGGATCAATTTTCTGCTTGATGTAGTTTGAAAACTGTCTATCGAATAAATCTTTATTAGTTTCCCTAAGTAATTTGGCAAAATCTGCGATATGACGCCCATTTAGCCGATCATCTGCAGGAAAAACCTTATCTGAGTGTGGTACTTCTACTCCTGCGTCAACAATCCCTTTCAAAGCAGCAAAGACGCGGGACCCATATACCGGGGGATTTAATCCGATATCTAATATTACTTTAGATATTCCTGTTTTTTTTGCTTTCAATCCTGATAAAAAACCAACTAAATACGCACTAGGGAGGTTTGAAGTGGCTCCTTTCCAGTTATAATTCTTCAATTCACGTGAATGTGATGCCGAAAGAGTGATATCACCATTAATTTGAGCTTTAACAAATTGTACAAGACAATGACTGTTTGTAACGCGCACGACTGCTCTAATACTATTACCGCGTACAAGTTTTCTCCGTAGATGGTAATTTGTCTTGCCTTCTCTCCGACGTCTGAAAGGAATACGATATCGTGCATTTCGAGCCATTATTTTCATCTTCTCTTCTGTTTAGCTTTTTTAATAATCCCTGAGTCTTCGATAGAAGTTCGGAGATGAGCAACACTTCGGAAAGAATTACCTTTCACTCCAACATAGAGTTTTCGATATTGTGAGGGAAGAATAAGCTTATTGTCACGTAATCCGCGTAAGTATCTCCGTTGGCTCCGTACTTTGTTAATCCAAATTCTTTTCCTAGGTTGACGGGCACCCATTCGCCCTTTTCGTGTTCCATGTCCTTTTCGTTGGCCCCGTCCCTTCTGGATTTTCATCATACGGGCACGCCACCTGGAAACTCCCTTCACAGGTTTTTTTCGGATAACACCGT
Source organism: Candidatus Hodarchaeota archaeon (assembly GCA_016839625.1). GTDB lineage: Archaea > Asgardarchaeota > Heimdallarchaeia > Hodarchaeales > Hodarchaeaceae > Hodarchaeum. The sequence goes on along the minus strand of JAEOTY010000203.1, from coordinate 7,908 downwards.
CATCAATTAATTTCCGAACATCGTCCCGTGTTAAGGCTAGAGATAAATCCTCTTCAATATCGGGATCGATCCAAACACGTTTGATACCGACACCTAAGAGCTTTGCAGCAATTTTCTTTTGTGGTGCTAAATTCATTCCTCTTCACCAAGTTCATCTTCTTCAGATAAGTCGAGATCGTCAATGTCGATATCTTCCAATAATTCTTCATCGAGCTCCAATTCTTCTTCAAGATCACCTAGGTCAATTTTAGCTGAAATAGGGTTCACAATTCGAATATTGAGCAATTCAGCTTCCATAACGATTTTCTCTCTTTTTTTTCTTCCTATTTGCGCAGCAATACGCCCAACTTGGCGATTAGAATCAATTAATGATAGATCTACTGGAGAATGAATTAAAATTTCTTCTTTTCCAGAAGAAGATTGATAACGAACCTGTCTTGGACTACGAAAACCAATCATTGGAGAAATTGTCCATCCACCTTTCTTTTCACGGGTTTTAGAATCAATCCCACGTGCTTTTCGCCATCTTTCTTTTACTCGTTTATATCGCCATGATTCAACCCTGTGAAAAGTGGGTCGTTTGCGTTTTAAGTTTTCTTGGATTTTTCTTAGACGCAAGATTTCCGATTGGGTTTTATCTCCTGAACTATCAACCATTGTTCTTCCAACTTTTCTTCAAACGTGAGAAATTTTCCTTGTGCTGTATTATGACGGTTTCAAGTGGGTTTGTTCAATTTTTAGGGTCGTCATCTTCTCTTAATGTTATTTAACGGTTGATCTGTCTATATAGACCAACCAAAACCCCGAAGAAGCGACCCTTGCGACTCTATTTAAATGATACAGGAGGAACTATTTTACTAGTCTAAAACAGTTGATATCAATATTTTCAATTAAATCAGCTTGAGTATTGAATAATTTTTCTTTAAACTATTATTTCCTGCTTTTTAAGGCTAATGAGGTATTTTACAATCTGAAATGATATTAAAACGCTTTTGATTCTAATTTGTGGTCTTTTTGGTGGAATTTTTCAAAATAAATCAAATGTCTACAACCACATTCATAAATTTTGTAAAAAATTAGTACTTTATTTAGGAAATCTAAATAGAATTGTAGAATCTTCGAGGATTTTAAAACATGATTTGATTCCTTTGGAATCCAGTCTATCCTATAAAAAAAATCTATAATCAACTTCATGGTTTGAAAAACCAGTTAAGGAGAGTATTACCATTCGTACAATTGTTGAAAAAGCATTTAACGAAATCGTCACTTACTTAACGGAAATAACAAAATTAAACGCACAAAAAATCGAGTTTTGCAAAATTTTGCGGTCATTAAATCCTAATTTAATGGATTTACCTCCACAATTAAGAAAATTGACCTGTGACAATCAGATGTTTACGAAATTGTTTCCTCAAGATATCTCGGGCCTAACAATAGGAGGTATTGATGGGGGATATTCTTCTCGGTTATTAATTGGTTTTGATATCTTTGTTTTTCGAGCCATTGCTGCTTTTTCGACTTATACGCCAACAGGAATTCAAAAAACGACTTATTACCCTGACAAGACGCCTCCTCTGGAGATTGTTGTATCTGATGTTGGCTTATCTTCAATGGACTTTGATAGTATGGGATCAATTCGTCGAGCAATTATTGAATTACAGGTAGCATCTCAAGTTCTGAAAGAGAGCCCAAAAAAGTTAGATCTTCTACTCTTGGATGGAAGTCCTGTTATAAGCAAACCCCATACCCGTAATCAAAAAATTTTGAACTTTTACCAGACTTATTTATCTATTCTTTCGAGATTAATATATCAAGTAAGAAAAGATAACATTAGATTAGCTTGGATCGTTAAAGATAGTCGATTAAATCTATTTACAAGATACATTGGAAAAATACTACCCCTAATAGCAGAAGAATTGCCTAAAATACTCTCCTTAGATTATCGTAGTGTGATTAATAGAAGTCGCGATATGGATCTTTTTTACTACCTTTTAGAAACCAATGTTCGTTCAATGGTGTATCACCGTCAATTTAACATATCTAACGAATTCAACGAAGAATTCGCTCTGTATGGCTATTATCTCAAAACTGCTCCTTTTGATATTCCGATTAGAATAGAATTATTTCAGTCCCTTCATCGTAATCAGGCATATCTCATTCAAGAGATTAATATCATATCTGAGACAATATTACCTTTATCCCAATACAACAAGAATTATGGAATTCCTGCTCCAATTGTTGAAGCAGATGCTCGAGCCAAAGTTAAAGAATCTGAAATAGATGCTCTTTTCCAACTCATCCGAATTCGCCATCCAACACCAGATTTATGGCTTAACCGTCGAGAAAGAGCTCCTTGGAGATTCTAAGCTGGAATGAGGTGAAATTCTTATGACTGCAATCGGAACAGTTGTTGCTACATCAAATTCACCAAGTCTAGATAACATTGAACTAATTCTAGATAGATATGATGAACCCAAGATAGAGAGAGGACAATTTGTAACTATTCCAAAGAATAATAATCAAGTTATTCTTGGGGTTGTTACAGGAATAAAGAAGTATAACGCCTATTATGAAACTCTAGATTCAAGTGTTCATGAAATTGCTTCAAGAAATTACGAAGCTATCTTTCCTACTCAAGAGTGGGAGAGTACATCGGCCGAGGTGAAACCTCTGGGTGAGATTGACCTTAAAAAGAGTAAAATTAGTCGATTGAAATTTCCAGTCTCGCCAGGTTCGAAAATTTTTGTTGCTTCACCCTCTGTTGTTTCCAAGTTTCTAGGTCTTGATGAAGATGGAATATATTGGGGAAATATCCCATCTAACAATGTAAAAATCAAGATTAATCTTTCTAGATTGTTACGAAAGCATCTTGCTATCCTAGCTATTTCAGGTGCTGGAAAATCTTATGCCACATCGATTTTATTGGAAGAAATACATAAAAATGGGAAATTGGGAGTTCTCGTTATTGACCCCCATGGAGAATATTCAAACAGCATTCCTGGTATCGCTGAAGATGAAAACATCGAAGTAATCAAAGGTTCTTTTATCTCAATTGGTGTCCCAGAACTATCTGCTTGGGAAATATCTGAATTTATTCCTGATATTTCAGTCGTACAAACTAGGGTTTTAGACAACATCATTTCTTATATGAGAGAGAAGAATGGAAATCTTTACGGTCTCCAAGATATCATTCAACGTCTTGAGGATTCTGAAACAGTCAATACACGTACAAAGGAAGCCCTGATTGGTTGGTTATACTCTTTACAACGTACATATCTGTTTTCCACAGAAACAAGTCCAAATCTTCTAAGTCTATTTCAACCTGGTAAGATCGTAATATTAGATTTATCAGATATTCAGAATCTCAGAAGTCGGAGAATTATTGTTTCCCATATTCTGAAAAGGCTTTACTACTTGCGTATGCATGATAAAATCCCCCCCTCCTTGTTTGTAATTGAAGAAGCTCACCAGTTCTGTCCTCAGACTTTTCGATCTATTTCAAAACGTATTATTGAGACCATTGCTCGCGAAGGAAGGAAATTTTATGCTTCGTTATGTCTGATATCACAACGTCCCGTGAATTTATCCGTAACCGCTCTTTCTCAATGTAATACCAATTTAATTCTTCGTATAAGAAATCCATATGACCAGGATTTCATTGGAAAAACTTCAGAGGCTATTGACCGCTCAACTCTCAAAATGATTCCCGATTTAGAAATCGGGGAAGCTCTTTTAGTAGGGGAAGCTATCAATTACCCAACTTTCTTCAGGATTCGATCAAGAACTTTCTACAATAAAGGTATCCCCCCAACTTTAGAAGAAATGGCGGAAAAATTCAAAATTAATTGGGGCATTAAACACAATCAGACTTGATATCTGATAAAAGAACCTTTTGTGCATGACCAAAATCGTGATGTCTGACAATGATATTCTTGAAAAAAAAATGGTCATTAAAAACCACAGGAAATTCAAACAAAGTAATTTTAGATATTATAGAAGATTAGAACTTTGTTAATCAGTCATTTCATCAAAAATTTGTCAAAAACTACTAGAAATTTTTGATTTTAGACAGATGAATTATTAATTATTAATCAACTAGACTATTTAAATTAATTATAAAATTGGCACCACACTGCAACAAGCTATAAACGAACATTGGAGATACAAAATTTTGGCATTAATTAATTGGTTTTATGCCACTTTCATAGCTAGTGTATTAGCTATTTCAGCTCTTGGTTTGATCTTACTTTTCTTATTATTCTACAACGAGGAAGACGAAGACTTAGAAGAGGAAGTAGCAACCTAGTTTTTAAGCTCTTTTTAAGCCATCATTCATCAGAGGGAGTCTATGCAACACTAGAAATTATTGTATGGCTGATTTAACCAAATTTTGTAATAATTCATGAGGATCTTTTGCTTGTACAAATATTTGGTCTATTATTACACCTTCAATACCCATGTCTAATGCTTTTTCAATATCGACCGGTGTTAAAACTCCAACACCACAAAATGGGGAGACTCTAGGATTTTCCATTTTAATTCGTTTGACGCTGTTTTGAATAATCTCAGGTTGAACTACAGATATTGAGACTCCAGTCCCAGTTAATTCAGGGGGATCGAACGCAACAGCATGCGGATCAAGCTTTGCTGCAGCAGCACTAACTGCTTCATTATTGGTGCATATAATGGTATATAATCGGTGTGTACGCGAATTACGAACAACTTCCTCAAGGTCAGCTAATATCATTCTGTTTTCAGAGTGATTGATCAGAGTTCCAGAAGCCCCTGATGCTTTTATCATTTTTACAGAAATTTTTCCAGTACCATTCTTACCAGTTATACAGTCAACCTTTTGAGAAAATACAGGGATATTAAAGATCTCTGAATACTTTACCAAATATGGGAGAGGAGGACAAATAGCAATAGAGACCCCATGCTCTTCAGAAACTTTCTCAGCTATTTTTGCTAATCTTATTCCTTTCTCTCCAAATACATCAGGATAAGCTTTAAAGTTTACGATAATCAGGGGTGTCGTTATTTCTTTCATCTGAATCAGAACATCCTACTGTAAAAAATTTTATTTAAGTTGTAAATCGAACTCTGTTTCTGATAGTCTCTTAGAAATTTCTTAATCCGTTAAACATTTCGCTTTAGTCTTACAATCTAGTCATTCCAAAATTTTAGATTTTTTGATGAATTCCAGTGAAACTTAAAAATTACTCTTATTCTCGGCTTAATGTATATATCTGACTTTAAATAATAAGGAGCTAATGTTAATTGAGCCATCGATCACGTTCATCTCGTAGAATGGTTGATAAATGGTCTGCAAAACAACTATTTCAAATTTACTCTCCACCTGGTTTTCTGGAGGGTGAAGAAATAGTTGTTGGGGAAACCATTGCTGATGATCCAAATAAATTGATTGGCCGCGTGATTGAAGTTTCGCTTGCAGACATCAATCAGGATTATTCGAAGATGCATGTGAAATTACAATTTCAAATTGTTGAAGTTGTAGGCAATACTGCACGAACTAGATTTAAAGGACATTCTTTTGCAAGAGATTATCTGAGATTTCTTGTTCGACGAAGGCGAACTCGTATTGATAGCATAAGCACAGTTAAAACTAAAGATAATATTCCCTTTAGAATTACAGCTACAGGATTTACAGCTAATCGTTCAAAAACTAGTAAAAAAGATGCTATTAGACGTAAAATGCTTGAAATTATATCAGATAGGGCTGGTGAACTTAATAGTGAAGATTTCATTCGTGAAGTAACTGGTGGAAAATTAAGCTCACTAATTTATTTCCAATGCAAATCAATTTACCCGCTTAAGGGAGTAGAAGTTCAAAAAACTAAGATTTTAAAACCTATTTCAAGATGAACAATCACTTTTATCCAAATTTAGAACGTTCTCCGCTGCTTGAAAAGTAGAAAACAAGTCCAACAATGTAACCAACATTGTTTCAACCCTTTTTACGTTTTTTATGGTGATATGAAGAGTATTAGCTGTACTTAGTGCTTCAAGCACCATCGGAGGTTTTGCACGATTATCTGGCTTGATAGCTGTACAAATGATTTTTGCGATTTCGTTAGACCTGGTTTTTATTCTAAGCTGACAGTTTATCGTCTTAATGGGCATATTTCATACCTTTTCTTGAACCAATTGATTAACACGAACTATTAAATCATTCAGAAAAATCTCTGAAATCAGGGCTCCTGCAGCAGCAGTGTGGCCTCCAACCTCGAAACTTGGATCTAATTCCTGAATAACTTGACTTAATAAATGAATCAGATCTATTGTTTTGCTCTGGAGACCAGATAACCTCATACTTACTTTTATTTTTCCTGTTGTAGTTCGTGCGCATCCTAACAATGGTTTTGGGTTAAGTTCCCTCTTTGAACTAAGCATTGAAATTATAGTACCAATTATCCTTTCGTTTATTGATTCCCTTCCATCTAAAAGATAAATAGCTGATAATTCCTGTAGATTACCTTCAGATAATGCCCATTGTAGACTTTTTGCTAGCATCTTTGAATAATTTTTTTCTACTATATGAAGATCCTGTAAAGCGGTCTGACGATCTCCTAAACACAAAGATATTCCAACATCTGGTCGTTGTAATCTTCCACACGCATTTAATTTGGTAGCAAAAACCCGGGCATCCCTTAAGAATTCTGTTTTTTCACTTTGTAGTAGATAATCTTTTTTATAAATTTCATCTGGATCAACACCATATTGTACAACTAACTCAGATGCCAAACGGCGATATTCTTCTTCATCTAGATTAAAAAAAGATCGTTGATCTTCTCCTTCTAAAAGAGGAATATCAAGTTTTTCTAGAAAAGCCCTAATTTCTAGTTCATTTTCAAAACCCACAAAGTCAGCACGTCTTAAAACTGAGAGAAGAGAACGAGTTCTGTCAAAAAACCAAACAGAAACATTATCTGCAATCATTCCCATCCTTTTTGCATCTTCAACAATCAGCTCATTTAACCCAGTAAAAGAGGAATATTCTCCTTGATCCTGACGATCTCCAAGAGCTCCAATAAGAGCTAATGGTGCCAAATACGTATTCTGAGGATTTATTCGTGTCGAAACAAAATATACAACACCTGCCCCACTCAAATCAGTTGCACCATTAATAGAATGATGATGAGGATTGAGATGTCTTATATTATCTGAAAGTTCAATATTCAATGTGGGGGAATGATGATCTAAGATGAATATTTCATAAGATTCGTTCCAACGGGAAAAGGCTTCAATAACGCCTGTTCCAATATCTGAAAAAATGACTGTACTTCCAATAGGTAACGTATCTTTAAGATGGTTCAAGGTAGCATACTCTAAACGGTCAAGAATGCGAATCTGAAAACTAAAACCTGCTTGGGAAAGTGTTGCAGCTAATATTGAAGCAGCAGTCAATCCATCAGCATCAAAATGTGAAAAAATGTAGATGGGGTTAATATTGTTGATCTGCTGTATATCGTCAGCGACCTGTTGACATGCCTCGAAAAATAAGGATTTATTTACCAAGTTAATTTTCTCCTTGGCATTACTTTCTTCGTTAACATGAAGAAGAACTTTTGTTTGACTTGAAGGAAAATTTCTTGTGATTTAGAATAGTGATGAATCAAATTATATTAGACCTTTGTCTATCAATGTACGAAACTCTTCAAAAGACAATTTGCGGCCTTCTTCGAATTTCTTTCTTGCGTCCTCTGTCTTTTCTTCGATCTTTTCGCGACGTTGAGCATCTTGCTCTGCTCGAAATTTTTGTTTATTTTTATTGATGTCTTGACGAATTCGGTTTATCTCGCGGATATAGCTAAGGTATTCATTATGAATTGAATTTGCTTGTTCTTTGGCTTCTAGGAACTGTGCATGTAATTCATCTGCTTGTTTTCT
>JAEOTY010000202.1 GCA_016839625.1 Candidatus Hodarchaeota archaeon | reverse complement strand
TCCCAATGAAACACCCTGAATTATTTGAACGATTAGGGATTGATCCTCCAAAGGGGGTTTTATTACATGGACCTCCTGGAACAGGAAAAACATTACTTGCTAAAGCTGTCGCAAACGAGTCAGGTGTAAACTTTGTTTCAATAGCTGGTCCTGAAATTATGTCGAAATTCTATGGTGAAAGTGAACAAAGAATACGGGAAATTTTTCAACAAGCGGAAAAAGAAGCACCTAGTATAATCTTCATTGATGAATTGGATTCAATCGCTGTAAAGCGGGAGGAAGTCACTGGAGAAGTAGAACGACGTGTTGTAGCTCAACTTCTCGCTTTGATGGACGGTTTGAAAAGTCGTGGTAAAGTTATTGTAATTGGAGCAACAAACCGGCCAAATGCTCTTGATCCAGCTATACGGAGACCTGGACGATTTGATAGAGAAATTGAAATTGGTGTTCCAGATAGGAACGGTCGTTATGAAGTTTTGTTGGTTCATACACGGGGGATGCCTATAGCGGATGATGTAGATCTAAAGGAATTTGCAAATAAGACCCATGGATTTGTTGGAGCGGATATCGCTGCTCTTGCAAAAGAGGCTGCGATGCATACACTTCGTAAAGTTTTACCAAACATTGATTTTGATAAGCCTCTCACTCCAGAAATTCTTGCAAGACTAGTAGTATCGAAAGAAAACTTTGAAGAAGCTCTTAAAATAACAGAACCCTCTGCTATGCGTGAAGTTCTACTTGAAATCCCTAATGTTTATTGGAATGAAGTTGGTGGTCTTGATGATGTAAAACAGCAGTTAATTGAAGCTGTAGAGTGGCCTATTGTTCACCCTAACATTTTTCAACATCATGGTATTACACCTCCTCATGGTATTCTCCTTTATGGACCACCTGGTACAGGAAAGACTCTCTTAGCAAAAGCTGTTGCCACTGAAACTCAAGCGAATTTTATAGCTATTAGAGGGCCAGAACTTCTATCCAAATGGGTGGGTGAGAGTGAAAAGGCAGTACGGGAGGTTTTTCGAAAAGCCAAACAAGCAGCTCCCTCAATTATCTTTTTAGATGAACTTGATGCCATTGCTCCCCGTCGAGGTGCATTTAGCGGCGGTAGTCATGTTATGGAAAGTGTGGTGAACCAAATTTTATCTTTATTAGATGGTTTAGAGAATCTTCGTGACGTTGTGGTTTTAGGTGCAAGTAATCGTCCTGATATGATTGATCCTGCCCTCTTGAGGCCGGGAAGGTTTGATAGATTAGTTTTAGTGAGACCGCCAGACGCAGAATCCCGTAAAAAAATTTTTGAAATCCATACGAGTTCAATGAAATTGGAAGCTGATGTTGACTTATCTCAACTTGCCAGTGAGCTAGAAGGATATGTGGGGGCAGATATTGCGACAATGTGTCGTGAGGCTGTGATGATTGCTCTTCGAGATGATCTGAAAACGGAATTAATCGGGATGAACCATTTTCGTGAAGCTAGAAAATCGATACATCCTAGTTGTAACTCAAAAATCATAAAGGAGTTTGAGGAGTTAGAACGTGAGCTTTTAGGTAAGTCAGAAATCGGACGAAAAGATGTATTAGGACTGAAAGATTATCTCTAACCGAATTAAATAATAGTAAATTTCCGATGTTGAATTATTTAGAAAGAGTTTTCTCTTGATTCTTCTTTATCTTATATATATCCAAAGGCCATTGTTTTTTAAACAACTTTAAGAGTACATGAGAATCAAATTGGCCGATTTCGATCGATGCAGAAGCAGTTTTCATTAGTCGTTCTGAGATTAGTTTTGCTCGTACAACAGAATCTGAATATCCAATTATAAGTCCAATTACCAGAGGATGATTCTTAACAACGACAAGTTGGAGATCAGAAGCAGTAATCACTTCCATTCCAGTTGAATTCTTCGTCAACTCTTTCATTGTTTCACTAATACCCTTATTAAGCTGATCTAGAACGGAGTGTTCAATATTCGTAAATTTTGTAGTATATATCTGATATGACTCAAGATCAATCAGAATTGCTACTCGTACTTTACATTTGAACCTAGATTCTTCTCCAGCCAAAACATCAGCTATCCAGTCAAAGGCATCATAAAAATTTTCACCAGTTTTCGCAGATACCCGGAATAATCCTACGGGTCTAGCTGATCTCTGTGCACGAGTTAAATCAAGATCTTCGACTATCAACTCAAAAGCTCGAGCCCCTACTAAATCTATCTTATTAGCAATAAAAAGGACTGGCACTCTCTCATTTCGTTGAATGGAATCCCAAAAAGCCTCGGATGCTTCTCCTATACGAATATCAGCACTGTCAAGCACAAAAACAATTGCAGAAGCCTTATCCAAAGAATCATGCCAAAGAAGGTTACGATAAATCTCTTGCCCTCCTAAATCAATCAAATTAAACTCGATTTGGCGATACTTTACTGTTCGATAGTTGACACCGAGAGTTCGTGTGGTAGGAATGAATTCTGATCTAAGAAGTCGATTTACTATGGTAGTTTTTCCAGCACCGTCAAGACCAATGATTGCGATCTCATAATTTTCGACTTTTTTTCCTTTGAATATTCTTCGTAGGATGCTCGACACTGACAACCACCGACGGTAACAGATTAGTTATTGTTTCTAGGAAAAATCAGTAGGGATGCTGTAATTACTTTTTTCAATATGCAAGTTTAAATAAATATGGATTCGTTACATAAATCTTTACAAAACAAAATCGAAAAAGCCCAAAATTACAGAATAATGATCTTCTTGAAAACAATTCAATTCTTTCTTAGCTGCAGAAAGATATTAATCCTGAAACATAATAAAGATTTTAGCTGCTAAGAGAAATCAAAGGAGAAAGAAAGCAGTGAAAAATAATTTCCCTGAAACACCAGAGTATCGTGAACTCAAAACTGTTATGAAGAAAATTAGAAATTTAACCATTCAAGGAGCCACAAGTGTCGCAATTTTTGGTGTTCGAGCTTTCGCGCAACATGCAGAAACCGTTCCATTAAAAGGTCAAGAACTAAGAGAACACTTGGAGGCTGTTGTTGAACATCTTAGTAATGTACGAGTCACAGAACCAGCTTTAAGAAATGGTTTAAGATATGTTATGACTTGTATCCAGCTTGATGGCAAAGAAAATGCCATGGCTCATGGTAAGAAGTATATTGATTTAATCAACGATGCTAAGTTAAAAATTTTTAAAATTGGGGCAGAGAGAATCCAAGATGGTTCACGAGTTTTCACTCACTGCCATTCTTCCATTACAGTAGGTATTTTTCTCGAAGCGGCGAAACAGGGCAAAGACTTTGAAGTAATCAATACAGAAACGCGCCCTCTCTTTCAGGGGAGAAAGACTGCTAGACGACTATTAGAAAATAAGATTCGCGTTACTCATGTTGTTGATTCAGCCATGAGATGGGCAATGAATGTTTTCAATCCCCATATGATTTTTCTGGGAGCAGACGCTATTACCGTTGAAGGAGTGGCTTTGAACAAGATAGGTTCCCGGTTGTGCGCTTTAGCATCAGAAGAAGAACATATTCCCCTATATATTTGCACATCGCTTTTAAAATTCGATCAAGCTACAAGTATAGGCCGTTTAAGTGAAATCGAAATGCGAAATCCCTTTGAAGTCTGGCAGGAAGATTTTCCTCAAGGTATTAAGGTGTTAAACCCAGCTTTCGAAACAATTGACCGAAAAAACATCTCTGCTTACATTACTGAAGCTGGATTGATTCCCCCTCAAAGTGTCCACATCACTTTTCAACGTCTTTATGGAAAAAAAATCCAAGATTATCCTCATTTCTGAAGCAAGAATGTATTAATTCAGGATTATTCATTACTAGCGGATGTCAGGTCCATCCCCAAGATAATACTCATCATCTTTCACAAATCCAACCTTCTCAAGCTCCTCTCGTGTACTTTCAAGAATTAACTCTATCTCAGAATCATCATCTTCATAAGGCCAAATTGTGAATCCCACAATAACCTCGCACTGATGAGTTTCGTCATCAAAACTATCAAGTTCTACCGTAAAACCCCGAGCACTCCCGACGAATTCTCTTTCTAGAGTCTGTCCAACTTCGATCAAGTTTGCATCAGCCGCTTCAAAGGTCATTTGATCCTCTCCTTCTCGAAAAAGACCATTAAACACATAATATCGAGTGATTGCGGCAGTCAGAGACTCACGGTAACTCACAAGAATTCACACTCTTGAGGCTTCTTCCTATATTTATCTATTTAAACTTCTTGAGACGAAGGATTTTTGAAATCAGAACGAAGTTATCACCTTGAAAGAAAATCATCTAATATCCTACGATTTAAAATTGGACTCTTTCGATGATAAAATCGCATGGGAATCGTTAAATTTTTCTCAATATATTTTAATGCTTGTTGCAAATCGTCAAAGCGATACTGTGGATTGGAAACTGCTTTACGCATATTTTGCGCAGATAATTGCAGTTGATAAAAAAGATTTACCGAAGTATGTTTATTAAAAAAAGAAAAAGAGTTGAGCTAGTAATTATAGCTCAATGAGTTCGATGTCATCAAAGAATACCCATTCCTGAAAATCTATAATTCCTTTAACCATTGTATATCCAGCAGTAATAGTTACAGTATCGGAATAATCTAACATATTCAAACTATAAAACACATCATCTACAATGACATATCCAGTTAAAGTTTTTGCATCATTATCCATAACAACAGAAAAGAATACTTCTTTATCATACATCGTTTCTGTTTCTGTAAAAGTCCAATCAGTTCCTCCAGCATCATTAGCTACAAGCATTACATCATTATCCAAAATTTGTATAGCTGTAAAATCACTAGATGAAGCATATGTCAAATATATAATAGAACAATCATCAAATGTGCCATCTATATAAGTCCATCCCGATACTATACACGATGTATGTGTGCCACCCTCAGTCCATGATTCTAATGTCCAATCATCAATTCCGGGCGCAAGAGAATATACATAACTTGAATATGTTCCGCCATTATTTCTAGTATTTGAATAATAAAACCCAGCACCACTAGTAATTTCATTAGTCCATCCATATGAATTGGGATCACCAAATTCAAACCCATCGCTAGTGATCCAGACAGGTGTCTCCGCATCTTCTTCTTGGGCATTTGTGTACAGATCATCGTCGTAATTATCGGAATGTCCTTGAAATACAATATCTCGCCAACCGAACTTAGTAATAAATTCAGTACTTCCATACCGATGAAAACGGATTCTCACACTTCGAATAGCCGTTGTGCCATAACTACCAG
>JAEOTY010000201.1 GCA_016839625.1 Candidatus Hodarchaeota archaeon | reverse complement strand
TCAGTAGGGGATACAATGGGGGCCCTTGATCACCCGAAAGGAGAGAGTCCTCTTGAGTGTGCAAAAAGAGAACTTTTTGAAGAAACAGGATACATTTCTGCTCTTATACTTCCACTTAACATTCCTCATGAATTATACACAGAAAATGAAGAAGATGAAGGTGAGGAAATTCCTCCTCAACTTCAAGAAGAACTAAAGGAGATTATATTTCATAATTTCATAGCTCGTATAGATCAACCTCAGTGTTGACTCAGCCGACTTTTGGTTACCTTATCCTCTTTAATTAACCCCATTTCAACCAGACTATCTATATACTGATTGATTAGATCTTGGTTATCGATTTGATATGTTACTCACCCCGTCAAACGTATTACAGCAAAAGTATGGGGCATCCATCTAAATCTTATGATCTTATCTTCTTTAAATGTTAACCAGCCAGTTGCTTCTACCTTAAATGGGGCTGTGGTAATGCTCATCCATGTGGTTCCGCTTAAAGACCCCCATAGGCAAACTGTCTCACCCTCACATACCATTTGCTCAAGATCGATGATTACGTCATTGGATGCTCCAAAGTTATCTTAAAGTACAGCAAGAACCTCGTCAACTCCTTGAACATCCTGAAATTCTCATGTATTCGTCATAAACACACTAAATGTGACATTTTGGTGATAAAAATGCTTTAATTGATCGAAATCTTGCGTATTTATACATTCAACCAAGTCTCTGCAGAGTTGTTTGTAGTGATGAGTCATGCGCTCCAAATCCATTGATCGAGGCTTGGATCAAGCTACCGAATTAATCACTTTTTTTCATCTATCTGAAAAAGAAATATTTTGGCCCAAGAACTGTGATTTTTTAGTCGCAACTTCTACAGCATCTATAAGGATGGAACGAAAACCACGTGATTCCATTAGTTGTAAAGCTGAAGCTGTAGTACCACCTGGAGACATAATCGCATCTTTTAACACTCCTGGGTGCACATTTTGCTCTAACAATAGTTTAGCAGCGCCCATCACGGTTTGTGCACTCAAAAGAAGTGCTTCTCGACGAGATAATCCAGCTAAAACCCCTCCATCTGCTAAAGCTTCGATAAAAACAAATACATATGCAGGACCCGTACCTGAAAGGCCTGTGACTGCATCCAATAGATGTTCAGGAAACTGGAATACTTTTCCTAAAGACCCAAACACGAGTTCTACAATTTCTGAATCTCGGTTGTCATTTCTAGTTCCTAAACTATAACCAGCCGCCCCTTCTCCAACTTGGAATGCCATATTTGGCATTATGCGAACACACCGTGCTTGACCAGTGAGTTGTTCAATTTTTGTTAAAGGAACACCTGCAGCAATCGATATAACAAGATGATCATTTGTAAAGTGCGTTTGAAGTTTTTGGAGGGTTGTTTCAAATACCTGAGGTTTAACGCAAATAAAAATAATACTGCATTTTTTGACTATTTGCATATTATTCAATGTAGCATTGATACCAGTTTCTTTCACCAATTCATTAAGGATTTCATCTAAAATATCATATGCAAATACCTGATTTGGTTGCACTAATTTCTCCTTTAACAATCCCCTAACAAGCGCAGTTCCCATTTTTCCTGTACCAATTACTCCAATGGACTCTGATAACTTTCGATTTTGACGCATAAACTTACCGCCTCCTTTAGAAGCTAAATTATTAAGGTATTTGAAAATTTTTGTTTTTTCTCATATCATTCCTACTTTAGTTCTAGGAAAGATAATATAACCCTATTTCGCCACATTCTTCAAAATTCATCTTCCGATATAAATGAACTCCCATTGGTGAGGCTTTAAGTACACCATATTTGTATCCCAAAGACCGTGCTTTTAAAAGTGGAATTTTCGTCATAAAAGTCCCAATTCCCTGCCTTCTATATTTTGGAATGATTGCAACGTTAAAAATTGCACCGACTCCTGCTTTTTCAAATAGGATTGAGGTTCCTACTGGTTCTCCATTAGAATATCCAATGTATCTCAACCAAGGAGATTTAGGATTCGTTCCCAACGAGTTTTCAAACATAAGAATGTGTTTAGTATCAGATGATTGTGCTTCAAAACCATAAGTTTGTGTTTCAGCCCATGTTCGTAGCGTTGTTTCATTATTAACTAACTTATAGGTGAAACCAGAAGGGAATTCTAATTCTTTCTTTAGATTTTCTAATTTATAAAACATACCTAGCATATCGAATGCTTTTGTTAAACCGTGGTTTTTTAAATGACTTCCTAAATCATTAGGAATTGTACTAGGACCAACCCACCAAATCGCTGGTACTTTGTGCTTCCTGAATGGAGCCAGAGCATTCTCTATCTGCTGATCAATATTTTCACTAATAAGACTTGCACCAGCAATCAAATTTAAGTTTAATGAGGGAAGACCTGTTATCATTCTTATCAAACTTTTCTCGTCATAAAAAGTGACTAGTGGAGACTTCCCATAAAATTTAACTTGTTCCACTAAATTTGCTTCGAGAGCAGCTCCTATTGCACCTATAGATTCCTTTTTCATTATCTCATTCATGAAAAACCTCCCATATCCATTATTCGATATAGAAATTTGATTTTAATCAGCAGAGGGAACATTAGCTACGATTTTTCCATCGTGCCGAATATCGATTAGATCACGTTTGTGTAATGCTTGGAGTTGCTGGTTCAATACGAGAGGATCCATACCCACACTCTTGGCTAAGGTATCCAAAGGCATTTCTCTATCCATTCGTAGAAGAATAGTCAAAGGAGCAAAATTTGAGAATGAAAGACACTGCTCCAACCATTGAGCACGACCTCGAATCTTCGCGTATTTGATATCTTCTAATAATGGTCTTTGTGGTTGTTTGGCTTGTTTTTCTAGATCTGCTTCAAGTTTGTCACATTTAACATTCAATTCAATCATTTTTTTGTTTGTCTCTTCGCTTTTATTAAGAAGTTCTGTAATCTGCAGATCCATTTGTTGATTTTTGTCTGTTAGAAATTCATTGCTTGCTGACACTTCTGTTAGCTGGGTTTGGTATTGTTCTTCGAGTGTCTCTCGTTCTTTCTCTTCATTTGCTATTTTATGTTTGAGTTCTTTAACTTCATTTTCATATTGCTCTGTGATTTCCTGCTTCACTTTAGCAAGTGATTGTTGATAATGTTGCTCTTGTTCCTGAAAGCCTTTTGCCCAAGTTTCCATGGCGTCAGTAGCATCTTGATCTATAGATTCTTTTAGACGATCAACTTCTGCTGTTTTATCACGGAGTTCCACACTCAATGTCGCATTTTTATCTCCTAGAGCAATAATTTCAGCATATTTTTCTTCGATCTCGTGTTGAAGATCCGTGAGTAGTTCAACCTTCTTTTCGAGTGGTTCTACCCGTGCTTTTGCTGTGATGACTTGTCGTCGAAGATTTTCTGAAATTTCTTTATGTAAAACTTCTTGGCCTTGCATTGCTTTTTCTTTTTCATCCAATTGCTCTATTAAAGACTGATTCTTATGTTGAAATTCTGATCGTTCAGTGGAGAGTTCAGTTGATAGAGTATCGATTTTCTGTTGAAGTTTTTCGATTAAAGCTTCGTCGCTACGCTCTTCTTTGATGATAATTCGTTGGTCTTGAATTAAAACTCGTTTGATCCATCCTAACGATTTAATAGTGATTCGTGTTAATTGACTCTCAATTGTTCGGTCTACTTCTTTTTTGAATCTTTTTAGTAAGTCTTCAACATATTTTCGATCGTCTGGCCTAGTAACGATCTGCGATTCTCTCATTCCTGTTCGGAAAGCGCTGAATGCAACCCCCAAAGACTGTACTGCCATTTCCCGGTCCTTACCTAAGTCATTGATGAATTCCAATCCATATTTTCGAAGTTCTCCACTAGATGATGAGCTCATTATTAATCACGTTTGGTTAGAAACTTTTTATTTTTCAATATTCTCTTTCAAACAAATAAGAACATTGAATATTTGAGGAATATTTGGGGAATATATTCTTATATTTTCTACCTTTGCTCAAATACAAAGGTAGAGATTCTTTTATTCAACATCATACTCTTTGTATCTTCATGAGGAGATTCTGTGACAATAATAGAGTTTATAATCTTGATGTGTACGATTATTATTGTCTATTTTGTCATTTCAGTTAGTATAGCTCTTATTTTAGCTAATTTTCCAAGAAGACCTGTAGAAGACATTCCTGATTGGGGTGTTGTCAAAGATTGTAGAATACCTACAATAAACGGAAAAACAATGGAGGGCTGGGTAGTTTATCCAAATAGATTGAAAGTTGAAACTGATGAAGATATATTAAGGGAAAATCCTGCAGTAATTTTAATCCATGGTTGGGGAAGGAACAGAGGGCGGATGATTTCTCGAGCAAGAATCTATGGGAAAAATGGGTATACAACCATCTTATTTTCTGTACGGGATCATGGAAACTCAGATAAAGAATTGATGGGAATGAGTATTGTCCGTTTCAGTCAAGATCTAGATGCTTGTGTAAAGTGGTGGGGTAAACCAGTAATAATAACAGGCCATTCAATTGGTGCAGGAGCTACATTGATAGTTGCAGCCAGGAATCCTCTAGTCAAAGCTGTAATAGCAGAAGCTTCTCCCTATGCTTTTCCTCATAGTCTGAAGTTTGTATATAAACCAGTCTTAAAATGGTTCACTCCTTTGTTTTTACCAGGAATCACAATCTACACCTTGATCAAGTTTAGAAAATATTCCAGACAGGAATATTCCCCTGCTGAAGCTGCCAAAAACATCACAGTGCCTTGCTTTTTGATACATGGCAAAAATGACAATATTCTTCCTTCCAAATATACACCTCTTTTGCAGAAGCAGATACAAGCGAATTGCAAGATGTGGATTCCAGACCAAACGAGTCATCATGACATTGAGGATCATCCTGATTACGAAAAACAAGTTATTGAGTTCATTACTTCAAATACGGGTTTTTTTTAGCTTGATGTTACTTTCTAGTTAATTTTCCCAATCAAGTTTATGATCACTGATGATTTGATACCACTTCATCATTTCTGTTTGATTAATACCTCCTCCTAAATAAAGAGGACCTCGCACATCGTTGTTAATTTTCTCAAAACACTCTTTAACCAGATCAGGATGATTAACTGCAATATTTGTATTCCATTCGGGATCGTTTTCCAAATCAAAGAGTTTTTGGTCAGACTGGTCATTCATAGTGATTAATGCATATTTATCATCCTTGTACAGTGACACAGCATGCATTCCTATAGTAATATAATCACGACCATTAATTAACCGATCTTCCTCTTTAACAAAGTATGATAAGTCTATCCCCTCAAAAACCTCAGGGATCTCAGAATTTAAAAATCCAAAGAGAGTAGGTAAAATATCATGGTGATAAATGTATGACTTGGAAATATGCTTAGGTCCACTAATATTACCAGGAGGTTTAATGAAAAAAGGGATATCAATCAGTTCTGGATACATTGCCATGGGTATTTTCCCAGTAAAATTATGTTCTCCAATACTAAAACCATGATCGCTTGTCATGATAATCAGGGAGTTATCGTAAAGGTTTTTCTGTTGCAAAAAATCAATAAATCTTCCAAAAGCGATGTCACATTGAGTAACATCACCAGCATAATTAGCTCTTAGACAACGAAGCTCCCCAGCTGTTAGATAATCGATATTATCTTGATATTGGGGTTCAATGACATTATTTCCTTGATAATCTTTTAGATAAAGATCTCGAAACTTTAATGCAGGAGACCATGGCTCATGAGGGGCAAATTCTTCAATTAACAAAAAGATTTGTTTGTGTAATGTCTCCTCTACAAATTCAATGCTTTTCCCGAACGTCTGATTAGGAATATGATTATCATCATCGAAATTTTGAGTATTTCGGAGATAGGAATCGATTGTTATTTTGTGTAATCTATTGTACAAACTCTCAAGTGAATCTTCTGTTGGGATTTTAGTGCTTTTGATTATACTTGAGTTGACTTTGTTTTTCATTTCCTTTAATGATATCTGTTTTAAACCTATTTTGAATTTATCAGTTTCGTGGCCTCTAATCCAGTTCCATTGCCAAAAACCAAGGTGAAAATTCATGTTCGGTTTAAACTGATGATATAGACTGCTGATAAGAGCTGGGTCATATCCTAGAGAGTATAAATATTCGGAAATGTTTGTTTGGTCATGCGGAATTGGGTGCCAACCAGGGATATTGCCCAGATTCAATACATAATCATCAGTTCGATAATTTTGAGGGGGATTCGAGAAATAATGAACCGTTCTAATTCCTGTGTAAATGGATCTACGTGCAGGAATTGTAGGCAACGATTCAGGATAAGCTTTATCAAATACAAGGCAATCATTAGCGAATTCATCAAAATTTGGAGTCTGAATCCAGTTATTTCCATAGATTTTACCTGTGTGGTCTTTTCGTAAGGTGTCAAAGATAATTAGAAATATTTTGGAAGGTTTGTTTCCTTTAACCATTATTATTCCAACTTAAAGTAACTCAAGCTTCTGGTGAACTCTAAAGTAGAATTGGTTGCAGTGACGATAGGATTTTTTAATCAACTTTTATCTTTTTACTTCTAATG
>JAEOTY010000200.1 GCA_016839625.1 Candidatus Hodarchaeota archaeon | reverse complement strand
TGGAATACAGTTATTCGCTCTAGGCATACTTCAAAAACAAAAGCCATGGCTTCATTTCTGGTTATCGTTCGGTTACCAATAGTTAAATCTCCTGCTGAAGCAAAATCCATCAATTTTTTGGTTGCGAGAAGCGCCTGATTTGACATGAAATCAATGTAATACAGACCGCCATATTCGGATAGTGAGTGGGCCAGATCCAACGATTTGGTAGCTGTTCGATGTAATGATAATTCTTCATCCCGGAGAATGAAAGCATAACGAATATTACCTTTAACAAGTTTCTTTAAACGCCTTAAACTTTGAAAAACGGTAGCAGAATGCTCCGAATTGTTAATTTCAATGCCAACTGATGTTGGGCCTCTAGGTGTTTGATAGGTAAAAACAAGATCAAGCCCTTTTGTGTCTCTCTCAATGAGTTGTCGATCAATCCTAACGTTTAAAATCTTCAACCCATAAACAGATCTTTGGTGGTCAATAGATGTATTAAGGATTTCATAGAGGACCCCCTTCAAAAAATCACGTCGTACTGGATGAGGAAAAGCAAAGATTTCCTGCTCATATTCTCGTGCGTATTTCGCCCATTTTTTCTCTAAGAACTCAATGAGGTCACTTGATGTCATGACTGGTCTGGGTGGAGTTTTTACAGCTTCTACGGGTTCTATTGGTGTTGTTCTAGTTGATGTTATTGCTGGGGGACTAGGTACTGGTTTAGGTCTTGAACTATCTAAATCTGGGAATAGCTCCTCAAGTGCTTCAATCTCTTCGCTCTTTAAACCAATTATTGTCTTAGGGCTTTCTCTAGGTAGGTCGGATGATGTAACAATCTTATCTGGAGTCATTGGTGGTACTACAGGTACAGCTTGCGGTATATCCTGTGGTGTGACAATCTTGTCTGGAGTCATTGGTGGTACTCCAGCTACAGCTTCTTGTTGAACATCACCAGCAATGTCAGCTGAAATCAACTCACGCATATACCCCTGATCTTTAAATTCGTTTATTCTATCACGACAGTGACGAAGAAATAAACGAGGATTTCCGTTCATGTTATTTACTACAATTTTGATGTAATCCTCAGTGAAGGGGTAGGTAGGAAAGGGGGGAGAAACACCAGAGTCTTGAAACATCATATCGAATCGAGCTTTGAGGAGCAAAGAACCATTTTCAGGAGTGAGCTTTTCAAGGGTCGTAATGTAGTCGATCCGCTGTCGTGAATACTCAGGTATATCTTTCACAATTGATTCAGTCCAGACAACCGACTGGACCATAGCTAACACGAGAAGATGTTTACATTGGTTATATAAATTGGTTAGAGAATCAAAAAGGATCTGTATGCCATTATCTCGTTTGAAACGGATATAAATGGATTCCAATTGGTCGAAACTTAAAAGAATGGGTTTCTGGGCCAATGCCGTTAGTGTTTGTATTATTGATAGAGCTCGGCCTTCAGTGTTGATGGAATGAGGAACCTCCAACCTTTTGAGATCTGCTTCTGATACTTCAATGCCTGATAACCATTTGAAAGCTGTAGGTCTGGTGATAGGATTCAATGTGTGGAATAAGACTTCAAGAAATTGGATATCAACGTCAGGACTTTTAGCAAGATAATTAATTGCTAACTTCCGAAGATTAGTCGAGTAAAACTTCTCAGGTTTGAACTTAAAGATCATCATTGGATCTTGTTCAAAAGACGTTGCTAATGTACTTGCTATAGCATTGTCTGGTAGTCCTTCACCAAGAGCTCGTGATATAATTTCTCCAATAAAATGTTCAAGTGGACTATACTCTTCCCCTTCTCCTTTTTTCCGAAGACTGATCATAATTTCTTGGAGAATATGTCCGTATATACGTTGAAGATCGCCCAATGGTCTAACTGAGACAAATAAAAAATCCTTTTCAAGAGCAATTCGGCGTAAACGAGCCAAAATGTGCGTTTTTCCAGTCCCTGCGTCACCGAGGATCATACACATTCCTGAACGACCTGTGGAACGTACTTCGTCTAGTGTTTCAATAGCCACTCGAGTCGCTTTACGGTTAATTTCTGGGACATCAATAACTCCTACCTGCCATGGATCGCCAACACTCGTGCTGCGGAATGGATTTACTTTACCTAAGATGATTCCATCATACACTTCAGCCAAATATAAGCCTTCTCTTTCTTTTTCAACCAATCAGGACATGATGATATATGGTTTCTTGACTAATGGTTAAAACTTTAATTTTCCAATATTAAACCCTTGTGTTAGTAAAATATTAGCGTCATATTATTTTAAGGCCCTTTGTTTAGAGATGTTTAAATCGTCGGAAGTAACAACTTCTTATCATTGAAATGAGAATAATAATTTTTTAATCCTTTGTTGCTACTGTAAAGGCTGTGGAACTTTGTATACCAGATTTTTAACAAATTCTGCAGAGGGTGTTGTGATTTGTTTCAGCAGTTGCAAAAAGTTCATTATCTATACCAAAGAAAATAGTATTCCAGTAAAAATAACAGAGAGGGAAAAGTTACAGTAAACTAAGTCACTATATTTGATGTAAGATAAATATGGATCACTAAAAAATTATACCTTAGAAAATATGCTCAACCAAAAGAAATAATCCTTTACCTTCCAATTCTGTAACTCTGACTGACACAAGAATGTTTTTACCTCTTTTGGTGAATAAGAAGCCCTGACATGCTTTGAAAAAATTCCTATCCATGACCTCCTGAAATCACTAATGAAGAATTTTCCTTTGGGTTTAAGAACGCGATGAATTTCATTAAACATTTTAATTGGATTCATTATCAAATGGAGCGTATTGCTACTAATCACTAGATTAAAAGCATTGTCGTCAAAAGGTATATCTTCAGCATCACCTTTTTTAAAAGATATTCTTTCCATCACTTCACTTTTTTGAATATTATCTCTACCCGCTTCTAATGCCACATCAGAAAGATCTAAGCCTATAATTTCGACTCCTGAGATGTTTTTAGCAAATTCGATTGCTAGCAGACCTGTTCCACATCCAATATCAAGAATTTTCCCTGAAGTTATTTCCCATTTCTTAACTATAGAGATGAAACTTTTAGATAATCTCTGGGTTCTTTGCTTATTCTCTTTGTCATATTTTTTCACTGTTTCAATATCCTCAAAAACTCCATACTCGAATGGTCTCCTCTTTATCAAATGTTTATTTCCTCTTTCGACTCATCACAACAAGCTACTAATAATGTCTTCAAACGTTTTGCAGTATATACGATAAAATATTGATAAGACTAGTGATTGAAGAACATTACCTATATGATATTGTTGAGTCTGAGAAAGGCAATAAAATTCTAAGTTTTCTGTACAAAAGTACATGAGAACACGTAATAATATAATAAAGATCTAGGAGGATGTCATAGATGGCTAGTGTAACCAATTCGATTGTAATCAATGCTCCTACTCCAACCTGATGGACACACTTAGTATACTATTAGATTTTACATCAGATAATCATTTAATAATGATGTATTACTTTTTGTATTACTTTGGTTAATCTAACCAACGAGAAATGACATTCAATTTTAATAATCAACTGTAAAATATCAAATTGAAAAGCAATACTAATAGATTACTTATGTTAAACTAAAACTTAGATTGAACTAATCCGTTTCACCATTTCGGGATTAATTAAAAAGGGATTCACAAACTGAGGATCAACTCCTAAACGCTTCCAGAGTTTTTGGGTTCGCTCCACCCAGTTATAATTCAATAGATAGAAAAATTCCGCTTGAATATCCCTGACTTGTTGACTAAACGGTTTTACATGGAAGATTAGAGGTTGATAAGTGTTTAAAAGATACTTTTGACGATTCTGTTCAGAGTTAAGGTGATTACACTCTTCTAAGCACTTTCATAAATGTCTCACATGAACACGATGAGCTTCTTCTAATGGACGCCAGTGGTTATCATAATGAATTGGAGTAGTAAAAAGTTTCTTGTAGATAAAAATGTTGAACGGATCTTTGTTAATGCTCTGTAATAAGGGACATAATAGGGAAAGTTGTTGTCACCTGGACAGACTTCAAAGTCGATTTTCCGAAATTAGTTTTCCAGTAAGGAAGAGGCTTTAAAAGGTAACTATTCACTAGAGCGTGAAAAGTAAAATAATCTATTAACAGATGTAGAAATGGTAGACATGGGAATATCACAAGATGAGTCAATCAAAGTTATTGTTAATATTGAAAAGGTCTCTTCATTCAAAACGCCAGCTCAGTGTTATGGAGTCTCTATCGGCCAGATAACACGAGATCTCCCTCAATTAGTTCTTAGCTGTTATGATGACTATTTATACATCTATGGCGCTGATGGTAAGAGACATCATCTCTTGAATTGGTCATCCAAATTCACTAGCCTTGCAATTGGAGACATAGCGGGGAATACGCATAAGGTTCTAGTTAGTGGAAGTCTGGACGGAGTTGTACGAGCCATTGATATGTCTGGTAATCTTGTATGGCAAGTTGAATTGGGAAAACCCGTGAAGAGTTTATCTCTGGGAAATTTTGATAAGGACAAAACGTCAGAGGTATTAGTTGCCGTTGCTCAAGTAAATGCCGTTGTTTTATTGAAGAATACTGGTGATATCCTTTGGCGAAAATCCTTCCCCTCTAAAATTGTCTCAGCATTGATAGGAGACATTGATGATAATAACCACACTAGAGCTGTTGTAATGGAATCGGAAGGGCGGATACATTTTCTTGACAAATTTGGAAAATTAGAAAGGACTGTTAATATAGGCAAAAAGATCTCCCAGGGGTCTTTCTTAAAAATAGGGTCATCAAATTTTATAGTAACATCTCATCAGGGAATTATAACAATTTGGAATTTAACAGATGAATTTAAAGAACTTACTCAGCATGAAGAAAAGAATAGAATTAGAGTAATGACAACTGGAAGAGTTTTTGATTCAAACAACGATGTTATTGTTATCTTGACTCGGGATGATCGTGTATCAATATTAAGACCAACAATGCAAGTTTATGATAAAGATGGAAAACCCTTAAGCGAAGATGAACTCGTTGAAGCCAGTATTGATCTTGATCAGTTACGACCAGTCCTTTCTGAGCTTTTCAAAAGTTTTGGAATAACTGGGATTCCTATTGTTCAACTCCATAATGGTTATATTTCTAAAACAGGAGCTAGAATATCCTATTCAAGGTTTTATACTGATCTACTGAGATTTCAAAATAAGGGGCAATTGGGAGGTCGGATCGATCATTATGGGACACCTGACATGGAGAAGGATGACCTTTTAGTACTCTCTGGTGAGAAATTCTTTTGTATGTCTTGTAATCAACAAATACCAGTCTTTCAGAGTCACTATCAATGTGACCAATGTTTCCGATTCCTTTGTAAGGAATGTCATGAAACTCGAGAGATGATTGAGTTTATTGAATGTCCTTTTTGTCAGGCTGATGGGTCACACATTCATCTGGTAGAATAGAAACTAAATATCATTTGGAATTTTATTCAAGAAAGGTGATCCTTAATTATTCATCCCAAAAAGAATCATCTAGCTTCTGTATTGCTTCTTTTTTTTCCTGTTTTAGAGAATTTAACATACCCTTGAATGCTCGTGTCAGATCACCAACCTCATCAGCTTGTTTTTCTAGCTCACTATCGATCTGTAAATCTAATTCTCCTAGTAAATCTTCTCTGACTTGATCTGTTGCCATTTTTGAAGCAATTTGAGTAAGATGAGTTATAGGTCTGATTATACGGTTTGATATCCATATTCCTATTGTTATCGAGAGAACCACGGCAACTAGTATGATTATAAGTGCTTGAACGATTGTGGTGACGGTTTGCGCATCGATTCGCTGCGCGAGTACTCCGACAGAAGCGATAGCTTCGTCAACAGGTACTATTATTAAACAAATATAGTCCCCTTTGTCCACAGGAGCATAAGCCAAATATCTGTCTTCTTGATCACGTTCATATTCGATAACTCCAGTCGAACCACTTGTAATGACTGTTAATTGGGGTTGACTTATAGCAGAAAGACCATTTAAATTTACTTCAACCTGGTCTATTGTAGGAAGATCAACATTCGGATTGGGAGCTGTCCATTCTGGATGAGCTACAACAAGACCACTTTCTTGGATTAATACAGCATATCCCGATTCGAGAATGTCTATATCTAATATTTTCTCTTTGATGCTTTCAATTGTAATATCTGCAAAAATGCACCCTATTAAGGTGTTTTGAACAGGATGATAAATTGCTTTTCCGATTGTTATAAGTAACGCACCATCTATAGGATCAAAATATGGCGCAGTAAAGACTATTTTTCCATTTCCACTTCGAACGTCTGTGTACCATTCCTCGGCTGTTGAAACAAATGGATCTGCATTCCTTTCATTATTTGTTCCACCTACAGCACTACCAGGATAATTAATAAATAAATTTGTAGTCTCAAAGGCAATGTATAACCATCGAATCTCTGGTGCATTCTCATGAATAGCTTGGAAAATATAATCCATGTTAGAAACACGGTTAACTGTATCATTGAGGGAAGGATCAGCTGCTAACAGTTGAAGATAATTTGAAGAGTTTGATTGAGGGATATACCAACTAGCATACGACCAAGAGAGATAAATTCCATATTGTTGATCAAGATAAGTATCATTGGGAAATAATTCTTGTCCACGGTCAAATTCAAAGAAATAGTCATAGTATGGTTGTCTGAATTTAAAAGGAGAGTCAGTTTTAAAGAGATTTACACACTCCTCAGCCATAGCATTAACTAGAGCTTCAGCATTACTTAATTTCCGGTTAATGATCAACGCGTTTTGATCTGCTGTTTGTTTAACATTGTCCTGAATTTGGTCTTTTAATGCGTTAGAACTTCTGTTAATTGTCGTTTGACCTATTATACTGATAAATCCTATAGAAATTGCTCCTACTAGGACTAATGAAATTAAGCTAAAGGCAACAAAACTAATAATGATGTTTGCTCGAATACTCCTAGTCATTTTCAGCCCTCCTCTGGTAGAAAAGCTTCAACATCAACTTCAGCCATCGTCTCTGAAATCTCCTCAAACGCTTGATCTATAGCATCTTCAATCCGTGTTCGTGGATAAGAAACATCAATATATTTGCCTCTAGGTGTTGTTTCGCACAGTTCACGCAATTCTGGTTCTATTCTTCTGACTTCTGCACCAATACCAATGATAATCAGGTTTATAGTTAAGAGATTTTCGTCAATGAAATCTGGTATGGAAGTTTGTGCCGCCTTAGCGAAAAATCGAGCCAAGAAATTGTCTCTAGAGAACCGTCGTATACTAAACCTTTCACTAGCATTATCTTCTCCATCAGTTAGAGCAA
Organism: Candidatus Hodarchaeota archaeon; assembly: GCA_016839625.1. Lineage (GTDB taxonomy): Archaea > Asgardarchaeota > Heimdallarchaeia > Hodarchaeales > Hodarchaeaceae > Hodarchaeum. Next base: position 637 of record JAEOTY010000200.1, on the reverse strand, counting down.
TAATCCATTTTTGCTCATTTCCTCTCTCTTCATTCAGAAAAAGCAAAGCATCCCCGATCGCGTCGTAAAAAGCAGTCAATCCTTGGGGATATTTAAGAGTATTAATCTGATTTTTTACCTTTTGTTCGTTGTCTTCAACAGGAATTAATGGTTGAATCGTATGAGATGCATAATTGAAAACTACTATACCTACCTTATCTTGTGGGTTAATTTGATCGTTAAATAGTTTCAATGCTCCTTTTCGAACAGATCTAATCTTTGGCCCGTCCATAGAACCTGAATAATCAACAACAAACAGAGCCATTTTTGGTGTAGAAATCTTTCGGCGTATCCTTTCGGCATTTACACGACATCGATGGCTTTCCATAGATAGATCTAATTCCTCATAAACACCAGATAATCGGTCTAGACAGTTCAATACTAAACCAACATCGTCTATAGTCTTAGCTAATTCAACAGCTTTCTCTAGATATTGTTGAGCTTCCTTGTAACTTTCTTTAACCATATAATAGACACCTAGCTTGATGTAACTATTTGCTAGGCCACGATTATCATTATGTTTTTCAGCTAACCTAATTGCTTCTTGGTACAACCGTTCAGCTTCTCTGAGATCTCCAAGACGTTCGTATACGATTCC
>JAEOTY010000199.1 GCA_016839625.1 Candidatus Hodarchaeota archaeon | reverse complement strand
CAGAGTGATGAGGATAAAATCAATGACTACCTTGCCACATTACATTCAATGGGAATTATCCCTAGAATGAAACAAGAGTAGGTAAAATTCAATTCTGGATTTGAGAGATCATTATCTCGATATTTCTATTTACATTATCTCAATAAATTCTAAAGGTGTCCATTTCTTCGTTAAATAAGGAAAATCTTTTTTATTAGCGGTTATAAGGACAAGATCATTTTCTAGTGCTGTGGCACCTATTAAACAGTCACGGAAAAAATAATGGGCCCCACGGGGGTCATCTTTAAAATCTATAGCTAGATGACTTGCTTGTTCAGCTGTACGTGCTGACAACGATATACATTTAATAGCTGCTTCTTCTAATACTTTTTTAAACACATGAAATTTATGTCGCACTCGGAAAATATACCCTAATTCGAGATATATAACAGGATTGACGAATGCTTGAACGTTTCCATTCTGAGAGTGAATTTTCACACTTTTGAGTAATAGCTTATCGTTGAAGACATTGGTATCTAAGAGAATTTGATTCAATTCTCCAAGACTTCCTTTGAAAAGGATTTGCGAGAGATTTCTATTGTTTCTTGGATTGATTTCTCTGAAATTGTTGAAATAAAATCATCAAGTAATGCATCAAATTCCTCGAATGAGCTGGTTGAACTCTCAGAAGCTCCTTGCTTAAGAGTGGATTCATTGATTGCTAAAAGGTGTTCAATGATATCATTCATTGATTGTCCTGGCTCTTTTAGTGAATTAAGTTTCTTCCACACTTCGTCTTTAACATGAATAGTTGTCATTTTATCATATGACAATATGATAAGATCATTTAAAGACTTTTCTATGAATGGAGAGATGTTCATGTGCAAAAAAACTGATGATGAAGAGGGAATTTCCCTAAAATTCATTGCAAAAAAGATTAATTTATTAGTCAAAAAAATCTAGTGGATTGAATACCCAAAAAGAATGAATGAAATTGCGAACAATCATACTGAAGAGAAAAAGTTCCTCTGTAGTTGCTTTTCTCCTTCTTTTTTCTACTGGATTATTATTACCTCAAAGCAATGCACTATTTATGTTGCAGAGCAAGGATCTGAGAGCTAAATCCCGTACTCATTCCATTCAATCCATCAATAATCCGTCTCAAAGGTCCAGTATAGGCTCATTCACGCAGTATATAGAGCATAATACGATTTATATTGCAGGGAATGAGGGTTTTAGATACACAGCTGCCTCTGAAAACTGGCCAGGCGATGGAATTTACCTTGAGAGTTCTGAGCTTAACTTCCTCTTAAACAATGTTATAACAAACAACAGTGAGAACGGAGTGTCTTTGTCGAACTCAAAGAATAATACTCTTTCAAACAGCATCATAACCAATAACAGGGATGATGGCGTTTACCTGTGGGAATCTGAAACGACCTGTCTCTTTACAAATAACATTCTAAATAATGAAGGGGGACTAGGTCTTTGGTTCTCTGGGAATAGTGTTATAAGAAATAATAATATTAAGAATAATGGTGAATTTGGAATCTTTTACATTATTCTGGAAATAATACCATTACAGGCAACATATTAGTAAATAACGATATTTCCATGCATGAAATTGATTTGTGGTACGGTGAACAACAATTCCAAGACTTTGTGCAAGCTGAAATAACCAACAATACAGTCAACGGAAAATTGTTGATCTATTGGCAAAACATGACGGGTAGTACAGTCCCCAGTGACGCAGGGCAGATTATCATTGTGAATTGTACTGATGTGATCGTAACTGGCCAGAACTTGTCAAATATTTCAACAGGATTACTTGTAGTCTACAGTTCAAACATTGTTATTCAAAATAACACCATTTCTGATAATGAGAAATATGGAATTCTCTTAAGATACTCCAAAGTTTCAATCATTTGTGGAGTGTTTGTTATTCAAAATAACAAAACAACAACAACTCAGTCGAATACACCACTCCTGTCAATCCAAAATGTAGGAGTTATCTTACTCCTAACAATTGCTGGACTACTCGTCCTCCTTACTTCCAAACGAAAATCTAGGTGAACAACAAAATTAAGATGATTCTTAAGAATTAAAGCGATTTTTTCACAAATTATTTATACAGCCTTGTGTAATTCAGAGAAGAGGAACATGGAGGTTGGTAGAATCTCGTGGACAAGAAAATAAGACAATTTCTCCTTATTTTTTCGTTAATACTCCTCATTTATCTAACTCCTTTTACCAATGTTGAATTAAAAGAGGATTTTCAAGAAAATAACCAAGAATTTAAAGAAGTAATCGTAAACAAGATTGAGAGCACCACTATTACTTATGTCGATACAGGTGGAAATGCTAGAGGTCTTTTTATTTCAGAACAAGTGGTCTATATTGCTGATGGATCTTCTGGAATAGCTATCATTAACATTACCGATCCTCTTAACCCTACTGGACCTTCATATATCCCCTCAAGTTGGGGTCCTGATGAGGTTGTTGTATCTAACGAATATGCCTATGGGCATGCGGGGGGAGCTCTTATGAGTTACAATATTACTTCATCTAGTCAAATCGCTGAACAAGGATACGCCTTCTTGCTTTCTCTATTTATAGATGCAAATTACTTCTATGCAACTGATGGTGGCATTTTATGCATTTATAACAGCAGTGAACCAACAAATTTGTTACCGATGGCGACACTAAATACCTTAACGTTTGCCATTAGAGGACTGCATGTTGAAAATGGGTGGGCTTATATGGCATATAGTAATGGAATGGTGATCGCTAACGTTACTGATTCATCAAATCTAGGTCAACCAATATTTTTCAATTGTATGCAAAATTCCGAGCAAGTATTTGTAGCTGGATCGTATGCGTATATCCTCAACAGTACATTAGTATCTATCGTGAATGTTGCTGATCCGACCAATCCTTTTCTGGTTTCTCAATATGAATCTATTGGATTGACGGATATATTT
>JAEOTY010000021.1 GCA_016839625.1 Candidatus Hodarchaeota archaeon | reverse complement strand
CCAGGTAAGGGTGCGCCAGTTCTCAAGACTGGTGTTTAGCATGAATCCTGATCAACTCTTCACTAAATGTCTAGATTTGTAGAGGATTTATGTACCTGGTTTAAGCTAAACTACATTTTTAAGCAAAATTTGGGGCTGGGATCACAATATGAGTGATCGGTATAATCGCCAACTGTTGATTGAAAATTGGGATCAAGAAAAGCTCCTGCAAAGTACTGTAACACTAGTTGGTCTTGGGGCATTGGGTACGGTTGCTGCTGCCTCATTAGCAATGACAGGAGTTGGAACGCTTATTCTAGTTGATTTTGATACAATTGAAATGAGTAATTTGAATAGACAATTATTTTTTAGGCCAACAGATGTTGGAAAGGCTAAAGTGGACATTTCTGCTCAGATCCTCCATGAAATAAACCCCGAAATTCACATAAACAAATTGAACATGCCCATTGAAAAAGCCCCAAGACATACTTTAGAGACATCGACAGTTATTCTCGATGGTTTAGATACATTCCAAACACGACGTTGGATCAACTCCTTTGCCATTGGATCACACATTCCATTGGTATCTGGAGGTATTTATAGTTTTCTTGGAAACCTCCAAGTAGTTATTCCTCAGAAAAGCCCCTGTTTGGAATGTCAATCTTTAATTCCTGAAGAAGAGCTTCAAAAAGCCTGTACCCCCTTTGGGGAAGTAAGAAAAGAAATCCATCCTGAGGAGAAGGAGGAAGAATTCATTCCTTATGTATCGAGTGTTTCCTTCGTTATTGGTGGATTAATGGTTCAGGAGGCTCTTAAAATCATTCTTGGCCTTCCACCTTTGAAAGAATATCTTTTTTGGGATGGGAAGGCGGGAATATTTACTTCTGTTCCTCTTGAACGTCGAGAAGATTGCATTGTGTGCTCACCTCGCTACCAACTCAAAGCAATTCCAATCCGTTCTCCTAGTGATCAACAGCTAAAGGACTTTGTTATACAGCTCCAATATTCATTCAATCTAGGACCTGAAATGGCAATCCTGTTTCAAACTCAAAAATTAGCGATTACAAGCGAGAGAGTTGGAAAAATCTTTACATCAGGGGCTATTTTTCGCGTGGTTGATCCGACTTTATCATCCCCCTTGAAATTCGAGATTATTTTTGATTAAAAATCTTGTAATATTACGGGGATTATTAGGAAATAATTAAAGTAGAATGAACAATTAATTTTATTTGGAACACGCTAAAAAATGACTGGTAAAAAGAAAATTACGAGATATAAGAGGGTTACACCGCCGCTAATACCATATGAGAAATAATTATTGAGTAGATGAGCCGAACGAATACCGTTTCCGCAATGGTAAGCAACAAGTCCCATAAAGGGAATATTGATTAGCTCAAGAATTACTAACTGATCCACGGTTGTGGGGGTGATAGAACTTAGATTGATTCCTAGAATTGGTATCAGGGCTTGACTGGCCAGAATTAGATTAATTATTAGTGAAGCAGTAATCAAAGGCCCGAACGAATAACCAACAATTCCTTGAGTGTCTCTAAAACTCGCTTTGCCACCAAGTCGGGTTGCGATAAACCAAACAACGCAACTACTGATAAACCATCCAAATAGTGCCAGAAAAACAAAACCAATCGCTAGAAACCAAGGAGAAATCAATAAATACCAAAAATGCAAATCATGCCACGAAGCACCAGTATCAAAGCCAGCTTTTAGTACTAGTGCGCCAAGTCGTAAGCCATAAGCTACTGAAAGAAGAAATAAAACTAATAGTGCTCCTGTGCGATCAGGATTGACTCCGATCTCCCTAAAAAGCCTTTGACTCTGTCTCGGGTCAAAAAGACTCCTCCAAATCCGTGAAAATCTTTCTCTAAAATTAACACGTACACGTTCTCTTGCCCGTACAATTTTTGTCAAATCGAAACCACAATATGGACAAAGAATATAACCTCCTGGGCTTCTTTCACTACAATTGGGACAGATAAGGGATTCTGACTCAGACATATTCTTCACATCATATGTTTTAGAGAGAAATTCTTTTCTCACATAAGTATATCAACATTGACCATATTTGTGACTGTATTTATGAATAGTGAGTAATCCTGTTATTTTTTCAACAGATTAATGCCAACTTATCAAAGTAAATAATATAATTGAAAGGATGCTAGGATTGAATATAAGTGTATCAGAAATTAGATTAACTTTACTATTCCGCTAAACCTCCAGGCTCCAATAATAATTTTTGTTCAATTGTAGAAAATAACCATGGGAGACAAAAGATACCAAAAAATGCTAGAATTGCATATCTGATGAATCGTGAGATATATTCAAGGGGAAAACCTTCAAAAAGAATTTTAAAAATAGCACTCATACCAAAGTACAATGCTAGGATAATAATAACCCCTGCAATTCCCCGATAGACAAGTATTTTCTTGTTCGATCGAAATTCTTTCACTTTCAAATTTACATAACGATTTTCAAGGATATAACCAACAGCTAAGCCAAGAAAAAGCCCCCCTAATGAACTAGGATCAGCGTGTTCTATTTCATTACCCATTCCGATTGTAAGCATGTAAGAAATAATAACCCCTAAAATAGGAATAACTATAGCAAATATTCCAAGAGTTCTGGGTGAGGTTTTATTAACAAAAACTTCTATCTTGGGTAAAAAATAAGTAAACAGTAAAGCAACTGAAATTCCTAGCAAAGCTCCCACAATTATATCAGTTGGCCAATGTACACCTAGATAGCTACGTGAAAGAGGGATAATTACAATCATGAATATGGCAATGGCCCAAAAACTAGGATTACGCCAACGTGTGGCTAAATATGTCCAGAATGATCCCGCATTGGATGAATGACCACTTGGAAAAGTATAATCTTCTGGAAGTTGTCCTATAATATCAGGGATTCCTTGTATCTCTGCATCATTAACGATGTATGGTCTCTTAAGACCAAATACTCCTTTTGCTGAAGTCGTTATGAAACCTGTAAAAACAACCAAAAAAGCTGATCGAATTGCTATCTCCTTATCGATACAGAAGAAAATAATAACTATAATTGCGATTATAAATAGTTCATCTCCAAAAAAAGTGATTAATCCAAAAATTAGATCAAGGAGTGGACTGAATGTTTGCAATAAAATAATGATTTGATCATCTAAAGGTCCTAATAATTCACCCATCTTTTCACATCCTAATAATTACATCTTTCCTTCTCATGGTTTTAAATTATCTTTTCTTCGACTATTTGTTGTACAAATCTACTTTAATTTTGTGTCATTACATAATATGGGTATCTTATAATTATTTTTTTACAATTATATGGTAAAACACATCATCATTTTAAGCTAAAAGACAAACACTTTTAGAGGATGAAGGCTATTTATTTCTTAGACACAATGCAGTAAACACCTCTTCGCTGGACAAAAATTGGAGTAAGATATTCACATGGAAGAAAAAGACTCTTCTTTCGAGACAAACGAAAAGAAAGAGCCAAAAACACTTGAAACCAAGATCACAAATGATCAACGCCCTGACGAAATGGAGGAGTTCGAACTGAAAGTTCGAGTAGATCTTGAAAAGGCATTATCGGGACGGGGCGATTATTTGAACATCATTGAAGAAGCTTATGCTCAAGCTGAAAAAACTGAAGAGGATCAGATAGCGGATTTCAAAAAATTTGGATTAGAACGAGCAAAAAAGACTGAAGAAATTTTCTTAATTTCATGTTTTATGAACAATGGGCAATTATTGTTTAATTATCAGCTCTCCGATAAAATTGACTATAAGGAATCTATGAACTTCATTTTTTATGCAATAAAAAGTTATGTCCGCTACAATCTTGGCGAATTGTTGGAGGTTCTTACTCTCGAATCTCAAACAATTCATTTCTTCGTCATTGGAGAGTTGGTTATCGCCATAGTGACATCTAAGGGAACATCACGAGATATGGTGGGTACGTTAGCCGTTCAAATTGTACAAATCCTGAATTATCATACTGATCAAAATATTAAGACCAATCCAGAATTACGTGCAGCCATTGATGAAGCTATCACGTCAGTAAAAGCAACTTTTGTTCAAGAACATCATACGTTAAAGGTTATTTTAATTGGAGATGGTGCAGTTGGTAAAACGTCCATTAGGAGACGTTACTTAGGCGAAGGATTTCGTGATGACTATCAAATGACAATAGGAGCCGATCTTGCTGCTAAAACATCTGATATAGTATATAGTGGTGGTAAACAAATCAAATACTTGATCTGGGATCTGGCAGGTCAACCTCGTTTTAATAACGTTCGGAAAGCTTATTATTCTGCCAGTGTAGGTGCATTACTTGTTTTTGATGTAACTCGTCCAGAAAGCTTTCAAAACATACCCAAATGGCTGAATGAGCTTTGGCGGAACAATGGGCATGGTCCTGTCCCGTTAGTTGTTTTGGGAAACAAAGTAGACTTATCTAGCTCGGGAATCCCTTGTGTGTCTGAAAATAAAGCGAAAGTATTTGTTGAAAGACTGTCTCAAATTGCTGAACAATACCGAGGTTTCAAGATTTACTTTCTATCTACAAGTGCCAAAACAGGCCAGAATGTTGAACAAGCATTCGAGTTGTTAGGAGAAGCTATTATAGATTTTTTAACTACTGTGAAAAAACCTAGGGGGAAAAAATAACTCTTTTCAAGGATTTAGATTATCAATATCAAACAGAGGTTACCCCTGAAACCTTTAAGATAGATTTACAGAAGAGAGCAGCTTTTTAATGTTCCTTATTGTGAGGCTTTTTTAATAGGTTCCAAAGAGGTTTACTTGACCTGAAAGAAACACTTCTCTAGGTGAAATTTAAATACATTAATGATTCAGTATTTAATTTGAAGAAAGGAGCCACAAATATGGATAAAGATTTTATTTTAGCTCGAGAGGCACAACTGGTATATTCTAATTCAGCAGCTTTTGGTTTTAATCCTGTGGGAGATTCCTTGGCTAGATGGAAAGGAACCTTGACATATACCACCAATCGTGGCCGTAACATGTTTACATTTGAAATATTTCTTCCAGAATACTTTCCTAACGTTCCTCCTGTAGTAACAGCAGTGGGATGGATGGATCACCCTAACATTGATGATGATGGTTTTGTTCAATTACGAATCTTGGATAATTGGCGTGCTGAGTTTCATCTCTATCAAGTGATCATTGCACTAAAAAATCTGATGTCTAGAGTGCCTCCCACTCCTAAAGGAGAAACTGCTAAATCTGTTCGCGATACAGTAGCACGTATAATAGAAACACCTCCAGTGTCTCCAAATAAGACAGTATTTGCAGAAACAACAGCGCTAAGAACAGAGTTATCCTCATTAACTAAACAAATACAAGAAAAAGATGAAGAATTGGCTCGATTTCATGCACAACAAATGACTCAAGCACAACCCTCAGATAGTGATGAGGGCAAAAGGCTTTCAACCCAAGATAGCATCGAATCAGAACGTATTGCTATCTCAGAGCTATTAGCGGCACTTGAAGACCGTTATGCCTCTGGTGAGATCTCAATTTTCGAATACTCACGTTTATATAAAAAGTACTCCAAGGAACTCTATATAGCTCGAAAACAAACGGAATACTTGGGATAGGATGAAATTAATGACTTTTCCTCCAAATCTAACAAAACGTTGGGAATTGGAAGGGCAATTATTTGCGACTATTGGGACTCTTGATCTTTTATCTCGGACATACGAAAAAGGCGAGTTAGATCCGAATATCTTTCATAAACAGCATAAAAATCTCTTAACGACCATTGTTGCAATCCGAGCAAAGCTAGAAACCTACCAATTTGATTTAGATGATTTCATTCGGGAAGAAAAAATCGATCAACAATATCCCCACGGTCTTGAAAAACTCCGGATAACAGAGGGAACAGATGATAATGCTCGAAACCGTATTGATTATAGTCAAATTAAAAAATTACCAAAGATTGCTGCCGAGTTTGTTGCCAACGCCATCGAGGTATTGGACCTTCTTCGGTTAGAAGCCATTGCTACCGTAGATCGGATTCTACCATATTTAGATGAGCTCCATGCAATTTTAACTGAAGCTCATGTCTATGGGTCTAATCATTGGGTAACAAGAGATATCGATGAGTGGATTAAGTGGATGGATAGACAGAAACCAGGCCAGCTATTAAGACAAGATGAATTGAAAAAGCTAGAATTACAAACAGCACGATGGCTTTCAGATTTTCGTAGAGAGTTGGCGAATCTCTGAATATATCATTGATTTAATTCAAAAGATTTGTTTTTCCTGTTCGGACTAGTAATTCTGTCATCGCTTCATTTATTTTGGCTAGTTCTAATTCGAATTGTCTAACTAGGTCGAAATAATCTCGACTAGCTACTTTTTTCCGCCCCTCCTTAAGTTCTTGCAATGCCTTTTCATTTGCTAGTTTGCGAAGACGCAGATCACGAAGACGGTCGTCGAGAACCCCTGTTACAAAATCAGGTTCTCTTTCATGGTCATTGGTTGGATTGGAAGACCCACTAACTTTAGTTTGGAAATTAAGGTAAGAGAGTATTTTTTCTTGATAAATCTCTGAAGACCAATCTCGAAAAGGTTCATGAATATAGATTTCACTTGGACGGCCGTAGTAACTCAATTGGAGAGCATCAAAGATACGCATTAAAGTCTCGAAATTCGCACGTAATTCATAATCATGCTTAATGGTTGTTATTTGAAGCTTATCACGTTTTAAGAAACCCGCATTTGTCTTTTGAACATCAATCAGATCTTCAGGAGGAAATTCATCATAAATTATTGTTTTTTGACCAATTATTTTGGTCCTCTTTTTACAAAACATTACAATTCGGTCAGTAGTAATTAACAAGTCTATTGTAAACTTTCTTATCCGATTGTTCCTTAATTCAACATTAGAGAAAAAACCAATAGCAAGTTCACCAGGTACAAAAACAAAAGCATCAAAGCACCGTCCAAGATGTCGTGACATCTCGTCAAACTGATCGCACTTATCCTCTAATTGCTCAATTAAACTAAAAATTGGTTGAAGTTTGTCTTGAACTGTTTGATCAAAACTATCAACCTGCTTATGAAAAAGCGTTAGTTGAAGAGAAAGATTGCGATGATCGATGAATGAGGAATCTAGGCCCATTACACTACGATATAGTCGACTTAATTTGGAAGAATATTCCTGAAACTCTGATAGTATAAAATTTTCAATCTTTTTGGTGTCGAGGAATATTTTATCAATCTGATTTCCTGGGATAAGAAATTGTTTTCGAAAAGCTCTCAATCTTGATTCAAGATGGCCAGTTCGTTTAAGCATAATTACGGGACGATAACCTACTTGTTTTAAAGAGCGTTTCAAACTAAAAATATGTTCCAAAGTTTGAGTCTGTGAATTTTGTTCTGGAGATCCAGATTCGATATTGGCTGAACCACATGGACATTTAAGTTGGATTCCATTGATTTGTAAGCGGGAGGCGCATTGCTGGCAGAATGCTGCACCACAGTCTAAACATTTCTGGGATTCTAATTCACGAACCATAGTACCACAAAATGAACAAAACAGGTTTGATCTCCCGGAAGCCGGCTCGAGCACCATGTATAATCCCAGTAGGTACGTAATTCAGTTTGATGTTTATAAGCATACAAAATCTGGACATAATATGGTATTATTAGATTTCATCTGTTTTCCAGAATGTGTTAAGTAGAATCATTATTCATCCTTGTAAGCAGCATTATTAGCCTTAGCATGATTATCCGGTATCGGAAAATATAAAATTATAAATAAAGTAAATCCAATTAATCTTGACATCAAAGAAGAAAAGATAGGAATTCTCATGGGATTACGACGAATTGAAGAGAAGCTCACCAGGGAAGCTGAAATGAAGCGGAAAGGTGCAGAAATGGCACTGAAATCCTTAGATACTATGAGCAAGAAAGTCCAAGAGCTTCACACTGAGTTACAAACGTTAGAAAAAAAGTATCAAGCTGATATAAAGAAAAATCCCGAACTCTCAAAACGTTTAATGAATCTTAGGGAAGAAGTCGGTCTTCCACGTGCACTCGGGATTTATGAAGTCGGTAAAAAATCAGGTTTCATTCAGCGTTTGAAGGGAACGGATGAATATCACAATTTTTTGGCAATCAGGATACTTGAAATTGGAAAACAAGTGAGAAATCAAACTGGTGGTCTTCTAAGTGTATCTGAATTAGTGTTAAAATTAACAGATGAGAGTCGAGGCATTACAACGTCAATCGCTGATATCACAACTGCTCTAAGTTTATTAGAAAAAAATGGTATGATTCATGAAATCCGTCAATTAGCTGGCATGAAAGTGGTTGTTTTTGTAGATCCAAATCTAACCAAAGACCACCAAGTTATACTGGAACTAGCAGCTCGATTTCAAGGAGAAATTGGTTTAACCGAGTTGGTTCAAGAGACATCATGGACATTAGAACGTGTGAATCAAGCTCTGACAAAACTAATCCAACAGAAAATTGCAATTAAAACTGAAACTCTAGATGGAATGGTCATTTCTTTTCCAGGGGTTTGATCACCTCATTAAAACGTTGGTACACTCCCTTCTATTCTGATAGCGAAACATTCTAGGTGTGAATAGATAAGTATTCAATTTTTTAAACTCATAAAGGGACTTTTAGAGTTTTGGATGGGAAGTTTTTTTAAATAACAAATCTGAAGAACAAGTAAAGACTTTAAATTAATAAGAATAATAATTATTTATTAATAATTTAGTGAGATGAATTTACCCTTGAAAAGATTTAGAGGTTTTTTAACCGGAAAAAAACCTAGTAGTTCGACTGAAACGAAAGCCAAATTAAAGAGAACCATCAATCAAATGGAAGTCAAAATTAAAAACTATCAAAGACAATCGAATGAACAATATGAGCTTGCTCGAACTCTGTTGAAAGCTGGAAATAAACTAGGAGCTCAACAGGCATTAAAACGCCGTGAACTCTATTTAACTCAGGTTACAAACACTTACAATAAAATTGCAAACCTTCAAAGAACGATTGATACGTTAGACATCTCTGCGGATAACGTCACTCTTACAGACACCTTATCGCATGCCCAAACGGCTATTGATGCTAACGTTGAAGCTGCTTCTCCTGAAAAAACAGAAGAAGTCATGATGTCTTTGGAAGAGTCCATAGAGATGGTTTCAGATATGGATGAAGCCTTGACTGATACCTCAATTACAGAAATTGGTATGGATGTCGAGGCAGATGATCGTATCTCTATGCAAATGGCTGAGCTGGAAGCTGAAATGTCAGGCTCATTACCAGCAGCAAATATCGAAACATCCACTCCTACCACTACTGTGACTGAAACAGCAGCTCCTGCCAAGCGTGAAGCTGATAAAAAGAAGCTAGATGAAATGAGACGACAGATTGAAGAAGGATTGAGGTCCTAGACATGGTTTTCGATAAATTCGGACAATGGTTGAAAGGCGGAGGTAGTGGAGCAAAATCCACACGAAGATGGATTAGTCGACTTCGCATGGTAGAAAGACGAATGGATCGTCAGCGGAGAAAACTCATTAAAGAAGAAAAACGGATGCTCAAGGAAGTCGAGAGATCCATCGAACAAGGCGATATGTCGACCGCAAGACTATTAGCGAAAGATGTAGCTAAAAATCGAACCATGGCCCGTGGATGTCAACAAATGGCGAGTCGAGTAAAAGGAATTAAATTCAAGCTAGAACAAGCTGCAGCCACTCAAGCCATAGGTCAGGATCTTAAGGGACTAGTGAAAACACTTCACGCCATGAATAGACAGCTTAAGATTCCTCAACTAGAAGGTGTCCTTGAACAGATGGAGATCGAAACCGAAAGGGTTGACATGGCTACTGAAGCCATGGATGAAGGGTTTGAGATGATGACCTCCGATATTGAGGAAGATGAAATGGTAGACAAGATAATAGGAGAATTAAGTGCTTCTAAGGCAGCTGCGGCTGATTTTGGACTACCTTCACCTGACATTCGATCCCAAGAACTACAAAAAGAATTGGAGAAAATCAAGAAAGGGTAGATGGACGCGCAGCTCCCCCTTCGGTTTTCTCTATCATTGATTATTAGGTATTTTCTGGAGATTAAAACATGAGTTCACCATTGTTTGATGCTGCCAAAAAGAATGCAGCCATGGCATATAAACTCGATCAAGGTGGCCAAGCTCAACAAGCTGTACGCTATTATGTAAGTGCTGCAGAACAGTTACAAAAGCTGATTAATTTTACTGAAGACCCAAATATGAAGAATATGTACTATCAAAAAGCCATGGAATATATTCTTCGTGTAAAAGAAATTCGTGGTATACCAGGTTCTTCTGAAGGTAAGACAAGCTCTTCAGCCTCAGCATCACCGGAAGCAGAAGATGAAATATCTGGAGCAATATCAAGTGTAATTGTTCGTGAAAAACCCAATGTTAAATGGGAAGATGTCGCAGGTATGGAAGGTGCAAAACGCGCCTTACGAGAAGCCATCATCCTCCCTATGTCTAGGCCCGATTTATTCAAAGGTGCTCGGAAACCATGGAAGGGAATTTTAATGTACGGCCCCCCTGGATGTGGAAAAACCTATCTCTGCAAGGCCGTTGCATCAGAAGTAGACTCAACATTTTTTTCTGTCAGCGCAGCGAACTTGATTAGCAAATGGTTAGGAGAATCAGAAAAGTTAGTACAGGAATTATATGAGCGGGCGACTGAAGAAGCACCTTCTATAATATTTTTTGACGAAATTGACTCACTAGCAGGAGCAAGAGGAGGCAGTTCTGAAGGAGAAGCAATGCGTCGTGTAAAAACACAATTATTACAAGCAGTTGAGGGATTTGGTACAGGAGATGAACTACTGGTGACAGTTGGGGCAACAAACACACCCTGGGATATAGATGCAGCAATGCGCCGACGATTTGAAAGACGGGTATATGTAACGTTGCCAACAACAGGAGCCCGAGAAAAAATGTTTCAGATTCATACTCGTGGCGTGAATCTAGATCCTGATGTGAGTTTTGAGGAATTATCAAAGTATACTGCTGGATACACAGCTGCAGATATTGCTCTACTCTGTCGTGAAGCATTGATGTCTCCGATCAGGGAGCTCGACGCTGATGGAGCCCTAAAAGATACAACCATTCAACCTCGAGCCCCAAGTTCAAAGGATTTTCTTGTAGGTATGGAAAGTATCAAACCCTCAGTGTCACCCAAAGAATTGACGCGTTTTGAAGAGTGGAAAGACCAATTTGGGGGTTAATCTGACCCTTTTATTTGTTTTTGAAAAGTAAGTTGGGATTTCATGGCTGAAATGCAACGAAAAAGAGACAAAGAGAAGAAAAAAACTGAATCAATAGATATTCTCGGATCAGTCTTAGATGAGGTTGCGAAGGAAAAGACGGAGATAGAATCTCCAGATTTAACACAAATAAGCACTGAAATGTCACGACCTTCAACAACTCCATCTTTTCAACACAAGACAATACCTGAGATTCGTACAGCAGTTGAATCAACTGTAAAACCTTCTCTTACTACAACACTTCAACCAGGAGTCGTTGATCCCCGAGTAAAACCAGTTCTGCCTGCGTGGGTAAAAAAACCTTGGCGCTGGATGGTACCTGATGACCCACAGCTCAAGCAACAATGGCTCATTACGTGGGGCGAATTTATACTTGATTTTGCCCGAGTATTAAATTTCCACATTCTTGATTTACAAGAAGTAGCGCTAGTTTATCCTTTCCAAAATTCTATTCTGAAGAAAAAATTAACTCTTCCCCAACTAGTTATGATTTCTGAGTATTTGGTTGAAATTGATAAAGCTAAATGGTGGGATTCTGAACAAACACGACTTCGGGTGTACTGGAAAACCCTAAAGTCCCATACTGATGAGTTATACCAGTATGCCTTTCAACACGGTTATGATATGGTCACAGCTTTTGATATTGTTAAAATGAAGCAATCTTGGTCGTCTCTCCCGCCGCCAGATGTTCGTATGCTCATGAAACTAATGGTAGAATCCGAACGAGCCTCTTGGGCTGACTCTGAACGGAAGACTATTCAATTTATTTATGATTAGGTATTCTTTCTTTTCTAACATCAAAGACATTGAAATACTCCAAAACTTCTTAACCTTACTTTTAAGAACCCTCATTGATACTTAAAGTAGGAATAGCTAATTATCCCAAGGAATTAATATTAAATGTTATCCCCTGAGCAAGAAGGAGAGCTACTTGCCCCCCTAGAAGATTATTTGAAAGCTGGCGTCCACATTGGAACCTCTTCTGGGATGAAAAGCATGGAATGGGCGATTTATCGCACACGAAGCGATGGCTTATATGTGTTGGATGTCCATAAAACCGATGAACGTATTCGTGTTGCTGCTCAATTCCTTGCTCGACAGAATATAAACAGGGTGGTGGCTTGTAGCGTACGAGCATATGGGATTTACCCCGTTGAAATGTTTAGCAAAGTTGCAGGTGCAATTCCAATCACAGGTCGTTTTATCCCTGGTATCTTTACTAATCCTAATATTTATGGACGATACCATTATCTACAACCTTCCACCGTGCTAATAACTGATCCTCATTTTGATAGACAAGCACTTAAAGAAGCAGCACGAGTAGGGATCCCTGTTGTATCACTGGTAGACACTGACAACGTTACAAGTAATGTTGATGTGGCAATTCCCTGTAATAACAAAGGCCGTAATTCTCTCGCCATGATCTTTTGGCTTCTTACAAAGGAAGTTTTAAAAGAACGGGGAGAATTAACACCAGAAAAGGATGCTCAACTGAGAGTGGAACATTTCAGGGCCCCACGCGGTCGTAGACCGATGCCAGCAGGGGAAATGTGATCAAATCCGAGGTGTATGAGAGCAATGATGATCCCTATCCGTTGCTATACCTGTGGTAAGGTAATAGCTCACTTATATGAGGAGTTTAAACAAGGAGTAAAGGAAGGAAAAGACCCAAATGAACTTCTTGATTCTTTTGAGCTACAACGTTATTGTTGTCGACGGATGTTAATAACTCACGTTGAATTGATTGATGACATCCTTACTTTTTCTAGTCCTACTCGATAACACTAGCCCCGTGGTGTAGCGGTCAATCATAGAGGACTCTGGAACGTGTTCCTAGCAAAATAGAAACACGTGGTGTAATTCTCTGACCCCAGTTCGAATCTGGGCGGGGCCATTATCATTTTCTTAGGAAACTTTACGAGATTACCGAAAACATTTTTATTGGAAAAGTAAGATTAGAAAATGAATAGAGCTAACTGAGGTTGAAAACGGGAGATTTCCATGAATTTGGGTGTTCTAAGCAAGAATCGTGAGTATTTTCCAACAACCCAACTCTTAGCTGAGATGGATCAACGAGATATCAACGGAGTGTTTCTATCCACTCGATTTATCTCTCCTTTAATAGATTCTTCTGATATCGATGCATTCTTAGGTAACCAGACACTGAAAGCTTTAGCAGGAATCATCCCAAGAATCGGTCGGTCGCAAACCGATATTGGTTTAATAATTCTTCAGCAATTTGAATTAATGAATATTCCCACAACAATTTCTTCCAAAGCCCTGTTCTTGGTACGAGATAAATTTCGATGTTACCAGGCTCTAAGTGACATACCAGGTATTCTACTGCCAAAAACAATGTTGATTAACAATTCTTATATGTTTGACAAGTTGATGACGTCATTTAAGTTTCCAATCGTGATTAAATTACCTAATGCTACACAAGGAGCGGGAACAATACTTGCTCCTAGTAGACACGGAGCCAAAGAAATAATTGATGCCCTTTTTTTACGGTACGACACACCCGTTATGGTGCAAGAGTACCTAAGGGGATCTTCACAAGACACACCCGATCAAATTGAGGATATTCGAGTATTAGTAGTTGGAAACACGATACTCGGATCCATGCGTAGAATAGCACCAAAAGGTGAATGGCGGACGAATTATGCACAAGGAGCTACTTGTATCCCTCATAAGCTATCCGAAGAAGACCAAGAACTGGTTTTACGTATTATTGAGAGAGTTAAAATAGAAGTTGCAGGAATTGATTTATACCCAACTCACAAGGGCCTTTATTTGCTAGAGGTTAATGCGTGCCCAGGTTGGAAAGCTTTCGAAATCGCTCATCCAAAAATCCGGGTGGCAAAAAGTATAGTCGATTATATTATTACAAAGATTCGTCAATAAAACATATGTCATCACAAAAACATAATAAATCTTTAAAAGTGAGTTCTAATAAATATCGGTATCAGATGTTGAGAACACAGCACGAGAAATAGTGAAATAATAATGTCGAAGAAAGATGACTTTTCCTCTTTGAATATCTCAAAAGAAACGACAGCACGACTACAAGAACAATATCCGACCATTATGGCATTAGCTACAACCCCACCTGAGGAAGTGGTTCGCCGATGCGAAATCAGTAGTACATCCGCTGCAAGAGCGGTAAATCAAGCACGAAAATTGATCGGAATGGCAGAACCTATTACAGCAGCAGAACTATTTGAGAGAAAACTGGCAAAACCACGAATAACAACATCTTCACAACAACTGGATGAAATTCTTGGGGGAGGAATAACAGTAGGGGCAATAACAGAATTTAGTGGAGCATTCGCTACTGGAAAAACACAATTAGCATTCCAACTTTGCATAAATGTCCAACAACCTCAAGAAATGGGGGGACTGGACGGAAAAGCTCTGTTTATTGATACAGAGAATACTTTCGCGCCATCGAGAGTAGCTGAAATGAGCTATTCATTTACAGATGATCCCAAAGCATTCCTCCAAAATATCTATGTGAGCCGAGCGTATAATGCGGATCATCAAATCCAAATTGTCGAAAAAGCAGATAAAATAATCCAAAAGAACAATGTACGCTTAGTAATCGTCGATTCAATGGCCTCACATTTTCGGGCAGAATTTCCTGGGAAGGATAACCTACCACGAAGACAACAAATGTTGATGGCTCATGCAGAAACACTCCAACGGTTAACCGAATCATACGAACTAGCAGTATATACAACGAATCAGATACTAAGCAATCCAGATAGCATTTTCACGGGAACAAGTAGCCTAGAACCAGCACTAGGATTCGCTTGGGGACATAGGCCAACACATAGGATCCTCCTAAGGAAATCTCGTGGAACAACACGAATAGCCCGAATATTTGATTCACCCGAATTGGCAGAAAGAGAAGCCGTCTTTCATATAACACCACAAGGAATAAGAGATGGACCACCACTAGATTATTAAGATCTGTGTCTAAGGAAGAAGGAATGTGAAAGAAGAAATTCCTCCAGGACCAAACCCACCCGAGGACATTTATGTGAGAATTGAAATTCCCTTAGGTTCTAAGGTGAAATACGAATTTAATAAAGAATATAACACAATATTTGTTGATAGAATTCTTCATTCGTCAGTTGTATATCCTAGTGCTTATGGTTACATCCCAAGAACACTCTGTAAGGATGGAGATCCACTAGACGTTTTGCTCCTTCTCAGTGCGGGAATTGAACTGATCCCAGGATGTATTGTTCTAGCACGGCCAGTAGCTGTATTACGAATGGACGATGAAAAGGGCGAAGACGACAAGATTGTCGCTGTCTCTATAGATGATCCAAGGATGGAAGAAATACAATCATTGGAATCTGTACCTAAACATTCATTACGTGAGATTGAAGAATTTTTTGACACTTACAAGCATCTAGAACGTGGGAAAACAACACACATAGTTGGGTGGGCGGATCGAGAAACAGCAATTGAAATAATAAAAGAAGCAATAGAATATTTCAAAAATCAATAATTCTCATAATTAAGCCCTATTATCGAGGAGAGGATCACAATCTATCATAATTGCCTATTTCTGGTTCATTCTGAAAATGACAAGAACTATTATTGTCTGAAGCTAAAAATCTGGAATGAACCTTGTCCCACTCGGTGTCCCTATTTACAACCTGGAAAACCAGGAACTTTAGAAGAAATTGAAAGTGAGCGATATATCTTAGATTGTATTCAATTTACCAGACTAAAAAATGCAAATGATGAGGAAGAGTTTTGGTGTAACTTTTACTACACCAATAAACCACCATGTCATGGTGAAAGCGGCCAATCGTGTCCCTGGGCTCATTAAATGTTCCTTATTCTATCTGGAAAGAATTATATAGGTTGGATAGTCTCTCATTCCAACAGTTTGAGTAACCAGAATGTTTCGAGAGGCGAATTGAGAAGAAAAGACAGAAAAAGAATTTGAAAAATTATCCAAAAAAGAATTACAGCTAATAGGAAAAAATACTTGATTTGATTCTTTTCTAACAAACGAAAAAAGAAATAGAAAGTAAACCCTGGATAAAGAAAGAGAAAAGGAGAAGAAAGAGCGAAAGTTACAAAGATGACAAAAATAATGTAATGAAGAAGGTAATCTCCTGCAGGAAAGAAAATAAGAGCAAAAATTATCAGAAAAGTAACAGAGAAGCCATAAAGAAAACCATACAACCCCAAACTTGATAAAAATAATCCAATCCAGGGCCAAAGAAACAATTCATAAATTTCAGGGAAGATCAAGGAAAGGAAAAGAGTCCCTCCAGCAATAATTGAAATGAATACAGCGTAACTAAGAATCCAGTGCTTGTGAGAGGGTCTAGTAATCTTCTTCAATTTCCAAAATTTAACGAGAGAGAAATTAACTAAGAGCTGGACGAATACAGTAACGAGAATCGGCAATAGAAAGTCGCCAGAAAAAGAAACAGTCCAGACAACGATATTGGACCAACTGGTGAAATGAGCAGAATTAGGAAGAAGGGAAATGAAGTAAAATGGAACATTAATACCAGTCTGGAGTATAAAAAAAGCTGTTAAATAAAATAAAATCTTTAAATCATCTAGATTTAACTCCTCTTTGACCAGTTTTTGAAATGACATGTCTGAACCTTGCATCGTCTGATGGCTTATTATAATAATGAAAAAATCCAATTATTAATAGATTTATACAAAAGCTAAGGAGATTTCAATGATAGAAGAGACTTTAGATCTTGAAAGTTGGGAAGAAACGAGAAAATTAGGACATCGAATCATCGATAATATGGTTGATTATCTAAAGAGTATCTGAGAACAACCAGTATGGCGGCCAATCCCAGAGGAAGTAAAGGAGAAGTTTCAACAACTTCTACCTACGGAGGGACAGGACATACACTCAATATACGAGGAAATAAGAGAGAAAGTGATAGGGAGAATAATTACAAACCGATTTGTATCATTGGAAATCTTGGGACAGTCAATACAGGAGCTGTAGATGATCTTAATGCTCTAGCAAATATTGCTAAACAACAAAACATGTGGTTCCATATCGATGGCGCGTTTGGTGCATTAACCAAAATAGCTCCAAAGTCAAATCACCTAGCGGATGGGATAACACAAGCAGACTCCATTGCTTTTGATTTTCATAAGTGGATGTATGTGAACTATGCAGCTGGTTGCGTTCTTGTAAAAAGCGCAAAAGATCACTACCGTACATTCGCTCTTAGCCCAGCTTATTGTTCACAGGGGATACGGGGGTAACAGGAGGGAAGATATGGTTCACTGATTATGGTTTTGAAATGTCAGACGAATTCAAAACATTAAAAATTTGGATGAGCCTAAAAGAGCATGGAATAAAAAAATACGGACGATTAGTAGAACAGAATATTCAACAAGCAGAATATCTGACAGGGTTAATAGAGAAAGAAGAGAATTTGGAACTCCTTGCACCCACATCCATGAATAACGTATGTTTTAGATACCAGAAAGAAGGTATGGATCAAGAAAAGCTGACTAGATTAAATGAGGAAATTATTCATCAACTACATGAACGCGGTATTGCAGTACCCTCCTATACAATATTACGAGGAGAATTTGCGATTAGAGTAGCAATCACTAATCACAGGAGTAGATCGGTAGATTTTGACAATTTTATTCATACTGTGAAAGAAATTGCTAAAGAAATTAAAATTTGAAGCTTAAATGAATATCGGTAGAAGAATTACATGATCCTTTAGTGATTACATACCACATAGAAATAAATCCACAATCAGGGAGTTAAGGGACTATCTAATACCTTGGTAACCAATTGATTAACAAAATGCCTAAGAAATGGGGTAGATATTTATGGAAGATAAACAAACTACGATTTGAAAAAAGCTAGTCAATAAAATAAAAAGAAACTTCGGTGAATCGAGGAGTTATTAGTGAACGAACCAAATGGCAATACCTTTACCCTACTGCAAAGACAAGCAGACGTGAATATCACCTCCCCAGCAGTGGTAATCCAAGGATTACCAGGAATGGGGCTCATAGGAAAAATAGCTGCAAGTTTTTTGATTAAACACTATAAAGCAACGGAAATAGCTCGAATTTATAGCTCATTTTTCCCACCAGTAGTACAAGTGGACAGTGAAACAAGCATGGGACGACTAGCTAGAATGGAAATTTATGCAATCACCTCCACAAAGCCAAACTTGTTAATCCTGACAGGAGACGCCCAACCACACGATATCGGAATTATCCAAGTTCTAAACAACGTCCTTGATTATGTGTTAGAATACAAAGCAGACACAATGATCTGCTTGGGTGGATTACGAGTCCACGAAGAAGGACCAGAAGTCGCAGGATTTGGGTACGATAAAGAAACACTCAAATGGCTAGAAAAACACGACGTAGTACTACTAAAAGGAGGAGAAGTGACAGGAGCGGTAGGAGTACTGTCAGCACTAGCTGCAGAACGAAAAATGAAGAGTTTCGGATTACTCGGAAAATTAACCCTAGCTGGAACCGATCCTCAAGCAAGTAAAGCCCTGTTGAAGAAAATATCCGATCTCTACTCCCTAAAACTAGAACTAAAAGATCTAGATCTTACAATAGAAGAGGCAATCCAAAAGAATGACAGAATCACAAGCCTGGCACGGGAAGTCCTAGAGAAAGAGGAAGACGAAGGAAAAGACGCTGAACCAGGATATTATATCTAGGCAAGAAACATTAAAAAATCATCAAGCTTGGAAAGAGAATTCTATTCGTCATCAAAGTCAGGAGGGTTGTTTTCTCCCTATTCTCAATTTTAAGAATAAGGGATCAGGAAGCTATCGTAAGATCAAATCCTCAGAACTAGGAAAAAGGGTAAATTCTTAGGGAGGGACTCCTTTTAACTCGTCAAGATATTTCTGTTTAATGATTATCGAAAGCCTTAAAAATTCCTGCTTTGTTTCCTTATTTAGATCATTTGCTGAATTAATTGCCTCACTCAAGACATTTAATCTTTCAGCAATCTTAGGCGATACTTTTTGACTGGAAATTTTTTCTACTATTATGTCCAAAAATTTCAATAGAATTTTTTCTTGAATTTGAGTCTTATATTCCTCGTACATTTGTGTTAGGCTTTGTTCTACCTGGGAATCTGAACTTACAGCATAATACATTAAGGTGGAGACTAGACCGTCATCAGTAATAACATTATTTTGGACATGGACATCATATGCTGACTTAAATGATTTTACAGATACATCATAGTTCCTGTAGCGCATATACAGAAAACCACTGGTCTTCCAATCACGAATAGCTCGTTCAAATTTGTGTAACTTCGCGGCTGCTTCTGCTCTCCAATAATAAGCGTCTGGGTTGGCAAATAATTCAATACTTTTCGTGAAATCAGTAAGAGCTTGAGAATGTTCTTGTATCAATAAGTAAACCATTCCCCGATTAAAATAAGCTTGATGGAAACTAGGATTCAAACTGATTGCTTTTGTAGAATCTTCCAAAGCCTTGTCATATTCTTGCATTCCTTCATAAGCAATTGCACGGTTGGCGTAAGCTGATGCATTAACTGGGTCTAATTCGAGGACTTTGTTAAAATCCGTTATCGCTTTGTCATAGTCCTTTAAATTGAGAAAAACGCTACCACGATTTAAATAGGCATTTACATAGTTTATATCAATTGAAATTGCCACAGAATAATCAGAAAGAGCTTTTTCGTACTCTTGAAGCTCCCTCCAACAATTACCCCGGTTCAGATGAGCTTGAAAATCATCCGCATGTAATTCAATAGTTTTAGAAAAATCGGTTATGGCCTCACGAAACCGTCTGGAGTAGAAAAAAACATTCCCACGATTAAAATATCCCAGAAAATCATTCGGAGCTAATTCAATACTCTTATTAAAATCGTGATATGCTTCATCAAGTTTTCCTACACTTAAATACGTCATCCCCCTTCTTCCCCAGGCGTATACTCGTGTTGTGTCTGATTCAATGACACTAGAATAGTCTCTATTAGCTCTGGAAAAATCGTTGATACGTTCAAAGGCTTCTCCTCTTTTCAATTAAGCATCAATTCTCGTTGGATCTTCTTTTTGAGCTTGTTTGGGATATTTGTCTATTAACTTAAGAGCACTTGTATAGTCTTGAATTGCCCGTTGGTAATCTTTCAGAGCAAAATAACTATTACCACGACCATAATAACTCCGAGCAACAAAAGGATTCAATTTAAGAGCCTTAGAATAATCTTTAATCGATTTTTGATGTTGACCATTCAAAAAATATGCGACAGCACGGAAGTGAAAATGAGTAGCATTCGTAGGGTCCAATTCGATGGCTTTTGAATAATCCACAATACTTTGTTGGTAGTTACCCAAATAACTATATGCTTCTCCTCGTTTATGTAATACCTCAGGAGACTCAGATTTCAACTGCAAAATATTGGTATAGTCAGTAATCGCCTTTTGAAATTCTTGCAGCTCAACATACGCCTGAGCTCGAAGAAGAAGAGTATCAATATCATCAGGTCGTAATGTTAATTGTTTATCATATTCAACAACTAATTGGGAATAATTAGTCGTTATACCAATCTTTTTCTTTAATCTGGAAAAAACTCCTTTCTTTAATGGCATTTGTTATACGACCTCTAAAATCCTTGAATCAAAGTAAGAAAAGCTTTTGAGGACATTTACTCACTTATTTTTCAATGACATCGTAGCTGACAAAGCATACTTGCTTAAATGTGATAACTTATTTTTATAAGCAAGGACTTTTCATAATTATTATAGATAATTTGATTCTCAGGAGACGAGGCAAAAAATATGCAAATCATTAAAAGGAATTTTCTATTAATTTTCTCTCTTGTATTACTCTTGACTCCCTTTATGACAAATCTGACAATATTCAATAGCACACCGAAAGAACCAAGGATCAAAACGTTAAAGAATGATCCTACGGCCAATGTTTCATCCTTGAGTGAAACCCTAGACAATATAGACAATATAGAGTCGAGTTTAGATGTTCAATCGCAGATCTTCCTCGAAGACATCAGAAGACGTCTTAATTCGGGAGAAGATCCCAATGCAACAGAGAGTACATTTATTTATTGGTCGGATCGCGTACCTGATTTCCCAGAGTGGGTAGAGGTTCAAAGGGTCTTCTCATTGATTCCAGTGGTTCAAGTAAGTTGTACTATCCAAGACATTCCTAATCTTGAAGACATCCGCCATGTGGATGATATAATCCCAGTAGCAGAAGGAGTTCTGGCAAAGCTATCGAGTTTTACTCAAAACGATAATCCCTATGTAGGTGATTTCCCCCTTCTATTAAACGAAACCCACAATCTAGTTGAAGCTGATTATGACAATACATCTGGTAGTGGAGTAATAGTTGCGATTCTAAGCACAGGGATAAACGAGAATCACCCCATGCTTGATGATCAAGATGATGATTGGATAACAACTAATGATTCTAAAGTGATCGATTCATATGATGCTTATGGCGATGGTGATACTATAGATCGCAATGGTAGAGGAACCGCACTTGCATCCGTTGTTGCAGGTACACCAACCTGTGGAGGGAAATATAAGGCCTCTGTACCATTCTCTTACCCATTTCCGCGCGTAACTAATCCTACTTATGAAATTCAAGAAATGAATTTTTCAATCAATATTGGAACTCAAATGGGACTCGCACCAGGCGCTTCTCTTTTTGATGTTAAGGTAACTAGTGATGATGGATCCGAATACTCTGATGCTGCAATAATTTTAGGGATTGAATGGGCAGTTGACCACGGAGCTGATGTCATCCTTTTGGATGATTTTTCAGTCACAACACCATCCACGATCCTTGCAGCAATTGAAGCAGCTACTTCTCGTGGAGCGCTCGTAATAGTTCCGGCTGGTGATTTTAATTCACCTGAAGGATATGATGACGATGACATAGCACCATACTATACTATCAATGCTCCCGCAACAGCCCCAGCCGCGCTAACAGTTGGGGCGACAACAGAGACAAATGCAATGTGGCTCCAATCTAAACGAGGACCAGTCCCCGACACTGAACATTCCAAACCTGATGTGGTAGCTCCTGGAGTGTACATGCTAGGAGCAAGTCATTCTTTTGCTACCAATGAAGAACGAAACGACGACCCTGGTTATGGATGGAAAGGTGCGGATAATAATGATACGCTATATTTCGATATTTTTACAGGAACTGCAGTATCTGCAGCCGTTGCAGCTGGAGTGAGTGCCAATTTAATCGAATCTCATCCTGGAGCGTCTCCAACGGCGATTAAAATTGCTCTTAGACAAGGGGCGACCAATCTTGGGTTTAATGAAATGGCCCAAGGAAAAGGAAAAGTCAGTTTCACAGGCGCAAAGACAATTTTAGACAATGCTCCAAAACAGGCAAATAATCGTGTAGGCACTCCATTCACAGAACAGTATACAATACTACCAGAGATGTACGAAGATTTCGAAGGAAAAACCATTCTGGTAGATGGATCGTGGTCAGAAGATACTACTGGTATTGATTATCATGATTGGAGTAAACAGACTAATGGGAACCTCTCTGCATTAGGAGTGGCTTCCACTCCCAAATGGCAGCACCCCTATAATGATACTGTTGCAGGAGCGTATTGGTATAATGTAAGCTTTGAAGGCGCCTCTGAAGTATTAATATATATCGATAATTTAACCATTGCGACTGGAGATAATTTTACAATTTATCAATCGACTGATCCCCAAGACCCAAACCCAATACAACTAGAGTTATCTGTACTAGGTTCTTCTTGGATTGGCAACATTTCCTCAACTATAACACGTACATCAGATCCTGGGTTTGACAATATATTCTTTGCATTTATTAGTGATGGCATTGATAATACGACAGGTTATCCAGTGTTTGGGGTTTATGGAAGAATAGAATTGGGATTACATACAACACAACAACCCAATAAACCAGCTGAAGATGTCTTCGAATTTGAATTTGACGATCTTGTCACCCAACTCTTTGGTCTCGGAGCAACGATCGAATATTGGTATCCCGCCTCAGCCCACACACCACCTACGGATATAATCCTAGAATATTATGATGCCTATATACTTGGACAACCACTTGCTGCCTTCTACAATGATTCCTTTAATATTCCTTCTGAAGAAGCATATTATCAGTGGTTAAGCGGCAATCTAACCAATTATCTCAACGCTGGCGGGCGAGTACTATTCATTGGGGATTATGAGCATCAGTTTTATAATTATGCAACAAATTCTTTGGGCGTAACCTGGAACTATGGAGGTGGTGGTGGTCCTACAACAGATTTTGTGACACATCCTCTGACAACTACCCCATTTGAAATTGAGGAAGTACTCATAGATGCCCCCTATGCTTACTTTAGCGGATCTGCAGCACCTCTCGTTCAGGAGAGCGGAAAACCCACAATAATGTACTATGACCAAAATAATGGAAGAGCAGTCTTCGTTGCTGATGAAGATGTCTTTAATGACGACCTGTGGGACAATCCATTTCCAACAAACCTGAATCCAGGACGCTATAATAATTCGCAATTGGCTATGAACATTTTCTATTGGCTCCTAAATGTTACTTATCAATCTGGTGAGCGAGTCGATGGCGGTGATGAGCGTTTTGAACTAGCTTCATATGAATGCCATTCAATTATGACTGATGAGGATCCATGGGAAATTGAGGTCACCGTGCAAAACGTGGGAAATTTCACTAGCCAAGCTTGGGTTGCCTTTGGGTTAGATCATACACCAGGAGGCCCAGCACTTTTAATTAATGATACTAATATCCCATATGGAGAAATTACCCCAGGAGAAGACAATGCCAATGATTCATGGTCTACATTAACACCTGACAATGATATTGGTGTTTCCTTAAACAATACTACTATAGAATTTTTCGTTAACATCTCAGACAACTATCCAATAGAACAGATAGCCGTGCCATATGTCGAAGTTTATGCTAGCGGAATGGATCGTGAGTCAGGAGAATGTTACCTCTTACTGAACGGTGCCCAATTAGGCCCTATATATGAGACGAACTCTTCAACTGGTACAATAGGGAGGATGTTCTATCCGATACATCCTGCTACAGTATTGAAACAATACAATAATACAGTCGAAATAACTATCCCCTTAACAGTTAACTTAACATTGAATTCATTTAGGATATGGGGATTAAACATGAGTAATTCCCTTAACAATATCCAACAAGCTGTGACAGCTGATATGATTCCTGGCCAGCAAGCAACAGTAACTTTTCAATACACTCCGCCTGACTTAACAGAACCCACCTTCTTTGAACCTGAAATCATTCTCATGCCGTACAATATGACCCATGCACTAATCTCTCCTGGCTATGCTTTAGCAGTACTCGATGCGTACGATATTAGTGTTGATTACTATGACGGGCCAATTCCTTCAGAAGTTTATGCTGTTCCTAAAACCGCACGCTATGGTGATCTTCCCCTATTATACGATATTTCACCAGGATCGCTTGATTCATCATCTAGTACCAAGATTGTTCACTTTCCAGGCGATATTCGAGTTGATGGATTAACAATAATGAGTAGTTCTATAGTAGACGGACCAAATCTCCGCTTATCTGGTAGTATTGCATCCGTAGCAGGGCTTGGTAATCTTTCAGAAGCACGGTTTGGTTTGGGTCAATATGCAGATACTGAGATCGCTCCCGACTATTTCTATCTCAATGACACCTGGACTACCACAAATCAATTGTTCTTAGAGTACCTAAACCACTCATCAATAGGATCAATTTTGCAAGTAGATATTCCTCCAACGCAAACTCCGACCACTTTAAGCGGAACACTTGCCCTGTATTCAAATAATACATCCCTGTATAGTGTAAGTCTGCAATTAACAATTACTGCATCCGATGCCTCATTCATACTTCTTGATACCACAGTTATAGATGATATTGATACCGATAGAAACTACGATAAGCTTTGGGATCAGCTATTTGAGATGTGGAAGATAGCCTCAACGGCTAGTTATGATGTTGACTCGCTATATCAAGAATGGTATCTATACGAA
This sequence comes from Candidatus Hodarchaeota archaeon, assembly GCA_016839625.1. Classification (GTDB taxonomy): domain Archaea; phylum Asgardarchaeota; class Heimdallarchaeia; order Hodarchaeales; family Hodarchaeaceae; genus Hodarchaeum. The sequence continues at coordinate 1,044 of JAEOTY010000021.1, read as the reverse complement.
CACCGAACTCATGATGACCTCGCATATGACACTTATACCTTCTTAGATGATCATGTATGCAACGTACCCCCCGAAGAAGACCTTCCGTACAATGGGATTCTTGCTGTAGATATAGACAATAATTCTGGTGTATATTCTTCGTTCGTCGATAACTTCATGAATAGAGGCGGGAGTCTAATTCAACTTGGCATCGGTAATTTTGATTTAGGAGAGGATTTTGATACAGACATTGCTTATACTAACGAGAATGCAGAAATAATCGCTCTTGTAAACGGTGCTGGGTCAACTAATCCTTTGTTAGACGATGTCAATCAGTTATTCTACTTAGGTGGGGGATATATGGTGGTCGATCAACGAACATACGATCAACAGCTCACGTATGATGTCATCTCTGGGCAAAACTGGCTGGCTCCTTCGGTTGACAAACCTAATCAAGAATTAGCAGTGATTTACCATGATGCGATCTATCCCGACCGGTTCGGGTACGACGCAGGGAAGTACTCTAGCTTTTATCAGGCTTATGAAGGGTTGAAGATCATTGTTAGCTCACCAAGTGTCACTCACAGCTGGTTCCTGGAACAAACTGATTATTGGGCTTATGCTTCCATGAAATATGCAGCAGAACAAAATGTCATCGATGAGATATTCGGCGTCAACCTAGATAATGATAAATTCATTGAAAATATCTTCACGATGGCAAGTAATGAAGCTCCAGAAATCGAATCAATCAATATCTCATCAAGACACGTTGCAGCTGGGGATAATATTACTGTACGGGTGAAAGCTTCAGACGATCATACTGCTAGTTCGGATCTTGTAGTGGCTTGTCCAGAAAAAGTTACTAGTGGATTCAAATGGGTCAAATGTACCTACAATGCGAGTTTGGACGAATACATAGGAAGCTTTCTCGTAGTGGACACCGACTATGTTAACAGCTGGAATATCTATGTTATGGACGATTTATATCGAGTCACTGCTGCAGTGGAGAGCATGAAGAGATATCTGATCCCAGAAATGAACATTAAGCCTACTGCATGGACCACT
>JAEOTY010000020.1 GCA_016839625.1 Candidatus Hodarchaeota archaeon | reverse complement strand
TTAAGCTGATCTTCTTCTTTGGCCTTCTCTGGTTGACTAATCGGTTCACTTACTTCTGCCATTATTCGTGTGAAAGCCTCGTGAATCGAATTGTCATATATAGACGTTTGACAAAAAGTAATGTTTTTTGGTGCTACAGCGTCCTGAAACATTTCCATCAGAAATTCCATTGTCTCAGTCCTTTGAGTGAGATCAGGGATAAGATCCGTCTTGTGGAGGAGGACGTAGATTCTAGGCCGAAACGTTGACATTTGTTCTAGACGATTAACTCCCTCTGTAAAGACCCTTTTGGAGGCGGGAAACATCTCAAATGCTGCAATATCACAAACAAACACCATAACTGACACATTACTGAAAATAAATGAACTCAATTCGTTTAAAAAACGTTTCAAGAAGATATCCTGACCACCTAGATCCATTAATGTTATTGATTCTTCTGCAGCTTCTTCAATCTGCCGTTGATAATTCAGGGTAGCAGCATAATCTTGGGTCTCTTCAGGTTTTTTTCCACCGAAAACAACATCACGAATAGAAGTCTTACCAGCCTGGGAAAGACCTAGCAAGATAATTTTATTTCCTGGGCCTTTGGGATCTTTCAAGTAATAACTCACAAGATCACCTCTTCATTTCATTCATCAAGGCTGGTTTTCTTTTCCGAAACCTGGGGTTGAAGCATTACGCTTAGTTGATCAGAAAGTAAGCAAATTGTATCTTCAATTTCACGGAGTTTTCTTGTTTCTAACAAGAAATGATTGACTTGAGAAATTGCTAGAAATTGGTTGTCGTTTTGGTCTTCAGCTAAAGCGCGTGCTTTATCAAAATGACTCATTGCCTCTTTGAAATTCTCCAAATGATAATAACATTCACCAAGCTGAGTATGGGCATTAACAACTGACGTATAGTTATTAGTACCTTTCACACGCTTTAAAATTTGATCAAATTTACTAATAGCCTCTCTATATTGGCCTTTTTCAAACAGCACTTCCCCCTCGACGAATAACTCAGTTTCTTCAGACATTTGATCTCCCGTCACTTCTTTGAACTACATCTCTGTTGAATATGAATAGGAAAATTATCCCAACAATCATCACAAAAAAGAAATTCACCGCAATTATGTCCTTTAGACGAATCTATCTCGAATTCTCCACGAACTCGCCGATCACAATGAGTGCAACGACCGTTCCAGATGTTTCCACTTCCTTTCCGATACATTAAATACTCAACTGGAGAATGTTAAGGAATTAACTTCTGCAGAATCTCGTTTTCGGGTCTCTGTAACTTTCTCTGTGATTTCGTTAGACAGTTATCCTAGATAATTTGAGAACAAGGGGGATCGTTCATCTAGTTAAACATTACCAAATATTCAGGGTGTTTTAGTTAAATCAAGTTGAGGAAATTCGCGGTTTTCATTGTTAATCAAACAGATATCCGCAAAAAGGACAACGAGTTGTCCCAGGATCCAAAAGATTGGAACAGGAAGGACAGAAGACTCGTTGAGTTGCTTGTGCAACAAATGCGTGTGTTTTACTGATATCTAAATCCTCAAATTGGCTTAACTTGGGAGCGGAGAGCCAAGTACCACAGACCTTACAGGTGACACTAACTAAATCAATATATTGCCTAGAAGGGTCACGTTTGAAGATAAAAGTGACCATTTCTTGGGTGTGAAAAGCTGCTTCAGGAGGGATTTTTTTCATTGAAATGGCATTATTAATCCCAACATCAATACTTTTTCTAGTAATAATGAAGTAGGGGGTCTGGGCAATGCGGCTCTGGCGAATTTGAAGGAAGTTATTATCTTGAGGACAATACCAATATGTGTTAAGAGCCTTCTCCAAAGAATGGCTATTAGAATTATGATTAGTTCCACTCAGTGTTATTCCCTCTTAGAAGTATTCTCATCACTATTAGACACCCCCTATATTAAAAATTTTCAATCACACTTTGATCCTTTTTTATAATCATGGAAATCTTAATTGGGTAGGAAATGCAAAGGGTGCCTGAACTCTTTATATTCACTCGGAACAGAGAAAACTAATTTGAATTCCAATAGAAAAATCAGACTAAAATAAATCCTTAACCCAATAAACGAGTAGAAGGGGGTTCCTGTTGAAGTCTTTTTCATCTCGATCGATAATATGCATATTTATTGGTATTTTTCTGTTATTTTCCGATTATATTAGTCCTACAATGGCATTTAATTATTATGCAGGAACATTGGTCAAAGAAACAACATTCACAACATTTAGTGTTACTCTTAGTAATGGCACTCATTATTTAGTTATCGATAACTCGGGGTCAGCTGTAGGTGAATTTAGCTCCTATCGAGAAACCGCAACATACACCTATCTCATAACATTTCCTGACGATCCAAATGAGAACAATCCCCTAACAGGACAAGGAACGTTAGTCCCAATATTATACGATCGAATAGCAATCATTATTAATGAAAGTTTTGAAATTCCCGTGGTTACTTCGTTTGAAATTAATGCCACAAATAAAGTAACAGTGTTTGTAACAGATTATGATGGATTTCGAGAATTTGAGGAGGAATTGGTTGCAGATCTTGAGGCGGATCCCAATACAATAGATTTCAACGAAATTATCAAAGCTATAGGTGTTATTGCGGTAATTGCTGTAGTAGCTGTTATTATTATTTGGTACTATCAACAAAGAAAAGAACGGGAGGCAATCTTTGAAAGAGCAAAAGAAACCAAAAAACTACACACCCAAGGAGAAGGTCAGGCGTTTACACGAAGAGGAGTAAAACAAGCAAGAGAATGTGCTAAGTGCGGAAAACCAGTGGATCCAAAGCAAAAATTCTGTATGTTTTGTGGGATTAAGTTCGTGCATATAGAAGAGAAGGAAGAGTAATTTTACTATTCCACAGCGAACGGAAAAGAAAAGTTAATGACAGACATCTGACCGAAACGCTCACACTCGAAGATTTACACTCCTCAAGCCAACTGACGATAGGTTCATTTAATGTCCAAACTGGTATTCGCAATGTGGACATATTTTGGTTTCATAATCAAGCAATTTTTGGCACATGGGACAAATCTTACGCTTAGGGATAGCTTCCGCACTAGCCACAGGGGGACCTTTAGGATACGGAAAGTAATAGATGTATGGATAAGGCATACGTGAATCATCATCAAATCTCCTCCTCATCCTAGAAAATCCCCCCTCAATCCAGCGTCTTCCTTCATTTTCCCGACCCATTTTTCGAAAAATTGATCCAATCGTGAGGTATAAGATAGAATCGTCTTTAAGCTGGTTGGCTCGAATGTAGAAATCAATCGCTTTCTCATAATCGACATTTTGCTGAGAAATCAAAGCTTTCCAATAGAATAAATTTCCAAGTCTCACTAGAATCGAGCGATCCACTATTTCTGAAATAGTCTCTTTAACTTCAATAAAAGAGTCTAATCCAGTTAGAATCTTTTCATATCGGGATATGATTGGTAAGATTTTCAGATAATCTTCATTTTTAATATCAGGACGCATGTAGATACCTCCCTCCATTATTGGGGTATCAGGATTCACCCCCAATTCGTCTAATAATTCTAATAATGAAGTTTGGATGTGAGTTATTTCCTTTTTCAGAAAAATCTCAGTTAAAGCTTGATGACGATGAGCCATTAGTTCATCATTTTTCTGACGGACATCACTTACAGCAGAGGAGAAGATATCCTTTAGTTCGAAATTTTTTTGTAGAATTTCAAGTTCAATATGTAACTCATTAGCTATTTTAAGTCCAAATTTATCGTTAAGTTGGTCGAAAATGCGGATTGTTTCTTCCAGATAATAACAAGCTTCAATATAACTGCTGGAATCCTTAACTAACATTTTGACAAGGTTCACTTGAGACCATGCTAGCAAAGATAGGTCATTTTGTACTTCAGCTAAAGAGCGTGCTTTGTGAAAATGGTACATGGCCTCCTGGAAATTCTCCAGACGATGATAGCATTCACCAAGCTGAGTATGGGCATTGAAAACTGTTGTATGGTTATTAGTATCTTTCACAAGCGATAAAATCTGGCTATATTTATCGATAGCCTTTTCATACTGACCACTCTCAAATAATAAATTACCTTCACTAAATAAATCGTCCTCAGCAGGCATCATCTATCCCAGAC